>NZ_RZPQ01000219.1:0-7875 GCF_003999135.1 Mesorhizobium sp. M7A.F.Ca.CA.004.06.1.1
GCGTCCATGATGCCGGCGCTGTCGATCTGCGGCATGCGCTGGTCCAGCCTGTCGGCAACCTCATCCAGCCTGCGTTCGAGATCGCGGAACAGCATGTTGCCCTGTTCGATGGCGTCACCCTGGCGGCGTTCCATCATGCTCGACAGCACGTCGAAGCGCTGCTCCAGCCCATGGAAGATGTAGTCGGCGTCAGGCATGGCTGGTGCCTGGTCGATCTTGTCAGCGATGAGTGCAATCTGCTTGGCCAGGCGCTCCATCGCCTGCTCCGGCAGATTGGCGCGGCCGGCGAGTTCGTCAACCCGGCCCGACAGCGTGCTTAACCGGTCCATGACCGCGTTGCCTGGACGATCCTGCGCCACTTCCTCGATCTGGCTGGCAAGTGAGTCGATCCGCCTCTCGATGCGCTCGAAAGCCTCGTGGTCGAATGAATTGGCTTGCGCGGCGACCGTGGATGCGACGATGGCGCGGGAAATCTCGTCCAGCCGCTCGTCGATCATGCCAAGCGTGTCGCTGCCGCGATTGTCCTGCTGGCTGGCCAAATGGTCGACGGCACCGGCAAGCGTGCGCACCTTCTCCTCCAACGAGCGCAGCGACAACGATTCCGGCAAATTGTTGACGGCATTGCTGATCTGCTCCAGCCGGGCGGTCAGAGCAGACAGGCCCGGGTCGTCCGAGCGCTTGCGCTGGTCGGCGTCGACGCGGTCTTCGAACGCCGTCCACCGGCGATCGAAATCGTCCCAGCGGCGGTCGACCTTCTGCACGCTCTCTTCGCGTGCCAGCGTTTCGAGTGCGGCTTTGACCTGTTCGAGTTCGAGCCGCAGCATGTTGACGCTTCTGTCGTCGCTCTTCTCGGCCAGTGTCTGGATGGCGCCCGAAAGCCGCTCGAACTCAAGGCCGAGTTCAGCACTGCCCTTGGCCGAAGCACCGGGCCTTGCCCCTGACTGGAAAGCCCGCTCGATGTCCTTGCGCAGCGCTTCGAATTCCCGCTGCAGGCCTGCGGTCATCTGGTGGCGCAATTCCTCGCGCATGCCGCGCAATTCGCCGGCGATCTTGCCGACCATGGCAACGCCGTCCTCCTGGCCGCGCACGCGATCAATGTCGCGGGCAATGGCCTGATAGTTCTGCTCGAAAGCGGCGGCTCCCTGAATCGGGCTCTTCGGTCGCGACGCGGGCTGCGGGTCCTCGTACCAGCGCTGCTGGCCAGCGGGCCGGGCCGCGGGATAGCGCGCATCGGCACCATATTGGCGTGGATCGGGTTGGCGGAGTTCGGGACGTGCCACCGGATCCTCGCGCGTCCGCTCCAGCCGCTGCTCCAGTGTCTCCAGCGACTGGTTCAACTGCTCGAGCGTGGTCTGCGGCCTGCGCTGCCTGCCGGCATTGAGTGTGTCGAGATAGGACCGCTTGCTGTTCATCGGTGCGTCCGTCTTTCAGAATGGCTGGCTCGCGGCCAGTTCCCCCAGGTCCCTATCGGAACGAAGGCGACCGGCGGCGATGCCGCGGCGGAAGACGAGCTTCCCGGGCTCTCGCCCGCGCTCCGAAAAACCGTGAAAAATTCGATACAGGATAAACACGGGTAGCCGACGCGCCCACATTTCCCCCAACGTGGTAAACAACGCGTTAACCAAACTTAAGAAATTGAAAGGATGCCGGCTGCCGGCCTGACGGTGCGGCATAAAGGGCGGCGCGCAGAACGCCCTTGCGTCATCATGCGGCAATCGGTATAGAATTGACGTAAACGTAAAAGGCGCATTGAGCGCATGTTTGCGATTTGTTTGTTGAAACCACGACTGGAAGCAGGCCCCCGCTTCCAGTCAGGCGACGCATGGTCCGAGACCGCGACGCCACCAGACGGGGAAAGCCAGTGACCATGAAGCTTATCTCGGCCGGCGAGACCGCGGCCAATACCAATATATCTGCCGAAACCGGCGAGGACCTCGTCCGCATCGGCGAGATGGCGAAAAAATATGGAGTGACGCTGCGCACGCTGCGTTTCTACGAAGACAAAGGCCTGCTCAACCCGCAGCGTGACGGGTCGACCCGTCTCTACACGCGCCGCGACAAGGCCCGCCTCAAGCTGATCCTGCTTGGCCGCAAGGTCGGGTTCTCGCTGCGTGACGTCAAGCAGATGATGGATCTCTACGATCCGACCGGTTCAAACACCAAGCAGCTCAAGCTCGCGCTGGACAAGTCGGAAAAGCAGCTTGCCCGCCTGCAGAAGCAAAGGGCGCTGATCGACGACGCCATCAACGAGCTGAGCGGCTCGATGTCGGCGGTGCGCCAGATGCTGAGCGAGCGTTCGGCGCCGCAGGCGAGCGCCGCCAGCTAAAACAAATCCGTTCGGATTTGCGGCAGACCAAGTCGTCTGCTGATTGTCTGAGTTCTGTCGAGCCGCGTGGCCTGCCACGCGGCTTTTCGTTGTCCTGGCCCACTCTCATGGCCTTTCGGCGCTGGCTTGCGCATCGTCGCGCCGCTACGCTCATTGCTCCAGTGGGCGGGGAATCTTGTCGCATCGAAAAAATTGACGTTTACGCAAACGTCAATTTTTGCTATCCCGCTCCCAATATGGGTCCGCATGCCGCCCCTGGCTTGTCTTCGGGGCATTCGGACCGGGTTTGCAGGGTGGAGAAAAAGCATGCCGACATACAGGGCTCCGGTCCAGGATACGCTGTTCGTGCTCAACGAGGTTCTGGGTTATCAGCGTTATTCGAACCTTCCCGGATTTGCCGACGCCACGCCCGATGTGCTCGAGGCGATCCTGGCCGAAGGCGCCAAGCTCGCCGAAAACGTCATGCATCCGCTGAACCGTGTCGGCGACATGGAAGGCTGTGTGCGTCACGACGATGGCTCGGTGACCACGCCGAAAGGCTTCAAGGAGGCGTTCGACCAGTATCGCGAAGGCGGCTGGATGGGGTTGGCCGCACCAGTCGAGTTCGGCGGCCAGGGCCTGCCCTATGCCGTGCATACCGCCGTCGCCGAATATATGGTCTCGGCCAATATGTCCTTGATGATGTATCCGGGCCTGACGCAAGGCGCGATCGCCGCGATCATCACCCACGGCACCGACGAGCAGAAGTCAACATGGTTGCCGAGGATGATCGAGGGTGCCTGGACCGGCACCATGAACCTGACCGAGCCGCATTGCGGCACGGATCTGGGCCTGTTGCGGACCAAGGCGGTGCCGAACGGCGATGGCACCTATAAAATTTCAGGCCAGAAGATCTTCATCTCGGCCGGCGAACACGACATGTCGGACAACATCGTCCATCTGGTACTGGCCCGCATCGAGGGTGCGCCGGAAGGCGTCAAGGGCATCTCTCTGTTCATCGTGCCGAAGCTCAAGCTCGACGCATCGGGCAATCCGGGCACCAGGAACACCGTCTCCTGCGGCTCGATCGAGGAGAAGATGGGCATCCATGGCAATTCGACCTGCGTCATGAACTATGACGAGGCTGAGGGCACGCTGCTCGGCGAGGCCAATGGCGGCCTGAAGGCGATGTTCACGATGATGAACGAGGCGCGCCTTGGTGTGGGCCTGCAGGGGCTGTCGCTGTCGGAGATCGCCTATCAGAACGCTGTCGGCTACGCCAAGGACCGTTTGCAGGGCCGCTCATTGTCGGGGCCGAAGGCGCCGGACAAGAAGGCCGACCCGATCATCGTCCATCCCGATATCCGCCGCAGCCTGATGACCATGAAGGCCTTCAACGAGGCCGGCCGCGCGCTGGCGCTGTGGACGGCGATCAAGTCCGACATTGCCCACCGCTCCGGCGACGACAAGGACCGCCAGGCCGCCGACGATTACACCGGCCTGATGACACCGGTGGTCAAGGGCGTGCTCACGGACAAGGGCTTCGACCACGCCGTCATGGCGCAGCAGGTGTTCGGCGGTCACGGTTATATCGAAGAGCACGGCATGAGCCAGTTCGTGCGCGATGCCCGCATCGCCATGATCTATGAAGGCGCCAACGGCATCCAGGCGCTCGACCTCGTCGGCCGTAAACTCGGCCTGAATGGCGGCCGCGCCGTGCAGGCCTTCTTCAAGGAGGTCGGTGAGTTCTGCGAGGAGAACCGCTCCGACGAGAAGATGGCGCCATTCACCAAGGCGCTGAAGAAAGGTCTCAACGATTTGCAGGCCGCCACCATGTGGCTGGTGCAGAACGGCATGGCCAAGCCCGACAATGCCGGTGCCGCCTCGACCGACTACATGCATCTCTTCGGCTTGGTCGCTCTGGGCTATATGTGGGCGCAGATGGCCAAGGTGGCACTTGGCAAGACGGACGCCAATGGCGCGCAATCTTTTTACGACAACAAGGTCGTGACGGGGCGCTTCTTCATGGAGCGGATCATGCCGGAGACGTCGGCGCATCTCGCCCGCATTTCGAGCGGCGCCGACACATTGATGGCACTGCCGGCGGAAGCGTTCTAAAGATGATCGGCGTCCTCCTCCCCCTTGAGGGGAGGGTGGCCCGAAGGGTCGGGAGGGGTCGCTGCGGCAGTGCGCCGGCCTCAGTTTCGATGATGCATGTCGGGAGGAGTATCATACCAGCATGACCAACCCAGCTGAAATCCTTGGCCTTCCGAAGCCCGCTTGGGCGGCGGACGAGGTCGGCATGCTCTACGACATGGCGCATCGCTTCATGTCGGAGGAGATCGCGCCGCGCTACGACGAGTTCGAGAAGAACGAGATGGTCGATCGTGAGAGCTGGCTGAAGGCAGGTTCCGCCGGCCTGCTCTGCGCCTCTATGCCGGAGGAATATGGCGGCTCCGGCGGCACCTTCGCGCATGAGAGCGCCATCATCGAGGCCATCGGCCATGTCGGCGTCGACGGTTTCGGCATCGGCCTGCACAATTCGATCGTCGCCCCTTACATCCTCCACTATGGCTCCGAGGAGCAGAAGAAGAAATGGCTGCCGAAACTGGCGACCGGCGAGCTGATCGGCGCCATCGCCATGACCGAGCCGGGCGCCGGCTCCGACCTGCAGGGCGTCAAGACGCGGGCGCAGAAGGATGGCAATCAGTACAAGATCAACGGCTCCAAGACCTTCATCACCAACGGCCAGCTTGCGAACTTCATCATCGTCGTCACCAAGACCGATCCGGAGAAGGGTGCCAAGGGCACCTCGCTGATCGTCGTCGAGACCGACGAGGTCGAAGGTTTTCAGCGCGGCCGTAACCTCGACAAGATCGGGCTCAAGGCCAACGACACGTCGGAGCTGTTCTTCAACGACATGCGCGTGCCGACCTCCAACCTGCTCGGCCATGAGGAAGGGCAGGGCTTCGTCCAGCTGATGCAGCAATTGCCGCAGGAGCGGCTGCAGATCGGCACCGGCGCCATTGCCATGATCGAGCGGGCGCTGGCGCTGACCATTGATTATGTCAAGGAACGCAAGGCGTTCGGCAAGGCGATCATCGATTTCCAGAACACCCAGTTCAAGCTGGCCGAACTCAAGACCGAGGCCACCGTCGGCCGCGTCTTCTACAATGATTGCGTCACCCGCCACATCGCCGGCGGCCTCGATCCTGTGACCGCGTCGATGGCCAAGTACTGGCTCAGCGACCTGCAGGGAAAAGTCGTCGACGAATGCCTTCAACTGCATGGCGGCTATGGCTACATGAATGAATACCCGATCGCCCGCATGTTCCGCGACGCCCGCGTCCAGCGCATCTACGGCGGCACCAACGAGATCATGAAATTGCTGATCGGCCGCTCTCTCTGAGAGCGACATCAGGCAAACCTAAGGAGCAAGCAAATGGCTGAAGCTTATGTCTATGACGCCGTGCGCACACCGCGCGGCAAGGGCAAGAAGGACGGATCGCTGCACGAGGTGCCGGCGGTGCGGCTTGCCGCCAAGACGCTTGAGGCGCTGCGCGATCGCAATGGGCTCGACACCGGCACTGTCGATGACATCATCTTCGGCTGCGTCGATCCGGTCGGCGAAGCCGGTTCGGTCATTCCGCGCGCCGCCGCCTTCGAGGCCGGCTACGACACCAAGGCGCCCGGCATGCAGATCTCACGCTTCTGCGCTTCCGGGCTCGACGCCATCAATTTCGGCGCCGCCAAGATCGCCCAGGGCGCCGATGAGATCGTCATTGCCGGCGGCGTCGAATCGATGTCGCGTGTCGGCATGGGCGCCTCGGGCGGCGCCTGGTTCATGGATCCTTCGGTCGGCCTGCCCGGCTGGTTCGTGCCGCAAGGCATCTCGGCCGACCTGATCGCCACCAAATACGGCTTCAGCAGAGACGACGTCGACGCCTATGCGGTCGAGAGCCAGAAGCGCGCCGCCAAATCCTGGGCCGATGGCCGCTTCAAGAATTCCGTCGTCCCGATCAAGGACCAGAACGGCCTGACCATCCTCGACCATGACGAACATATGCGCCCGTCGACCGACATGCAGTCGCTGGCCTCGCTCAACCCGTCCTTCGTCATGCCAGGCGAAATGGGCGGCTTCGATGCCGTCGCCGTGCAGAAGCATCCCGAGGTGGAAGAGGTCAATCACGTCCATCATGCCGGCAATTCGTCCGGCATCGTCGACGGCGCCGCCGCCGTGCTGCTCGGTTCGAAGAAAGCCGGCAAGGCGATGGGGCTGAAGCCGCGCGCGCGCATTCGTACCTTCGCCAACATCGGCTCCGAGCCGGTGCTGATGCTGACCGGCCCGGTCGACGTCACCGAGAAGCTGTTGAAGCGCGCCAAGATGAAGCTCTCGGACATCGACCTGTTCGAGCTCAACGAAGCCTTCGCTTCGGTGGTGCTGCGCTACATGCAGGCGTTCGACATCGATCACGACAGGATCAACGTCAATGGCGGCGCTATCGCCATGGGTCATCCGCTCGGCGCCACCGGCGCGATGATCTTCGGCACGGTGCTGGACGAACTCGAGCGCCGCGATCTCAACACGGCTCTGGTGACGCTGTGCATCGGCGCCGGCATGGGAACCGCAACCATCATCGAACGCGTCTGACGGGGAGAGAAACGATGAGCTACACCAATTTCACCCTCGACATCGACGCCGACGGCATTGCGCTGGTCACCTGGGACATGCCTGGCCGCTCGATGAACGTTTTCACCGAAGAGGCGATGCGAGAATTGAACGCCATTGTCGACAAGGTGGCTGGTGACGCCGCCATCAAGGGCGCCGTGATCACCTCCGGCAAGGACACCTTCTCCGGCGGTGCCGACATTACCCTGTTGCAGAAGATGCTGACGACCTTCGCCGCGGAAAAGGGCAAGGACGCCGAAAGGGCGACCAAGGCGCTGTTCGACAATGCCGGCATGATGACCGGCCTGTTCCGCAAGCTGGAAACTTGCGGAAAGCCGTGGGTGTCGGCG
Source organism: Mesorhizobium sp. M7A.F.Ca.CA.004.06.1.1 (assembly GCF_003999135.1). Lineage (NCBI taxonomy): Bacteria > Pseudomonadati > Pseudomonadota > Alphaproteobacteria > Hyphomicrobiales > Phyllobacteriaceae > Mesorhizobium > Mesorhizobium sp. M7A.F.Ca.CA.004.06.1.1. The sequence continues at coordinate 7,325 of NZ_RZPQ01000219.1, forward strand.
ATCAACGGCACCTGCATGGGCGGCGCCTTCGAATTGTCGCTCGCCTGCCACGGCCGTGTCGCCGCCGATAGCGACAAGGTGAAGATGGCACTTCCCGAGGTGAAGATCGGCATCTTCCCGGGCGCCGGCGGCACCCAGCGCGTGCCGCGGCTGACCGATCAGCAGCAGGCGCTGCAGATGCTGACCTCGGGCCAGACACTGTCGCCGCAGAAGGCCAAGTCTATGGGCCTGATCCATGAGATCGCCGAGCCGGCCAGGCTCGTCGAGACCGCCAAGGCGATGATCAGGAATGGCCTGAAGCCGGTGGCGCCATGGGACGAGAAAGGTTTCAAGCTGCCCGGCGGCCAGATCTATTCGCCCGCCGGCTTCAATCTGTGGCCGCCGGCCATCGCCATCCTGCGTCGTGAGACTTACGGCAACTATCCGGCCGCCGCCGCGATCCTCAAATGCGTCTATGAAGGCCTGCTGGTGCCGTTCGACACCGGTTTGCGCATCGAGCAGCGCTATTTCACCGAGATCATGCAGACGAGGGAGGCGGCGGCCGGATAGCT
>NZ_RZPQ01000021.1:0-20442 GCF_003999135.1 Mesorhizobium sp. M7A.F.Ca.CA.004.06.1.1
GTCCGCGCCGGTAGAGATAGAGGCCCGCGAAGCTGAGGCAGGCCATGATCGGCCCGGCGATGTTCTTGTGGGTGAACACGCCGCGCCACAGGCCGGCATGCTCAGGCTCCTGCGAGTCGGCGGTGTGCATCGCCTCATGCGGAAAAACGATGAGCCCGAGATAGGAAAGGCCCATGACCACGACGGCGGTGAAGATGATCACCTTCGAGAAGGCTTCGGCGTCGCGAGGCAGCACCAGGATCGTCGCCATCGTCAGGATGCCGATCAGGGTGAAGGAGGCGGCGCGCATGGCCGAAGGCGGATCGGTCGACAGGATCACCGAGAGGAAAAAGAAGCCCAGCATCAGCATCCAGGACGGGCTGAGCAGCGAGCGCACCACACGCGGATCGGCAAAGGCCATCAGCGAGAAGATCGACATGGCGCCGAGCGAACCGAAGCCAAGCTGGTTGACGATGTCGCCGCCTTGACCGGCGAGTTCTGCGCCGCCCGGCTGGAACGGCCGGAAGGACACCATGATGACGGTCAACAGCAGCGCGGCAATGGCGGTGGCCACGCCTTCGCGCGTGAACGCGGCGCTGAGCGGCGCGCGCTCAGTTTTTCTCAGGCTGGCGATATTGCTCATTGGCATATCCGAATTCGGCCAGCACGCGGCCCAGCGCCACATGGACAGGGTAGATGGCGATATCAGGCGATCCGGTCCGCGCCAGCCGGATCAGGCCGCGAAGCGGCGAGGCGGCAAGCAGTGCCAGGCTCTTCAGCAACACCTTGGCGCCGGCCAGCGGTGTGCCGGCGCGCTTCTTCTTTTCGACCAGTGTCGAGATGACACCGTTGCGCAGGCTGCGGGCCCGGATCCAGTCGGCTTCGATACGCCGGGCCGGGACGGTTTCATGCACCTTGGCCTCGGCGCACCAGCCCAGCACAAAGCCCTTTTGCGCCGACCGGCTGAGAAAGTCGGAATCGCCGCCGCCCATGAAGTTGAATCTGAGATCGAGAAAGGGTGGACCCATGGCGATCAGCACGTTGCGCCCGACCAGAAGATTGCCGGACGAATAGAGCGCCGGCACCCGCCCGGTTGCCCGATAAGGCGGCGCGAACACCGGATGCTCGGCCCATCGCGCATGGGCGGGGTCGGCAAACACGGGCACCTGCGGGCCGCCGACAATATCGGCACTGAGCGTTTCGGCAGCCCGGCACATCCGTTCCAGCCACTGCGGATCGGCGATCTCGTCATCGTCGATGACCAGCAGATGCCTGAAGTTCGGGAATTGCAGGATGGCTGTCTGCCAGCCGGCATTGTAGGCGCTGCAATTGCCGCGCTCATGCGCGATGATGACCAGGCCCGACATTTCGCCCCGCTCGAACAGCGGCAGCGCTGCCTTGGCGCCGGCCCGCGCCTCGGCTTCGTTCTCCATGACGATCACGGCAAAGCGCCTGCCGGTTTGCTGCGCTCGCAGCGACGCCAGCGTTTCCAGCACCTGCTCGGGACGCTTGAAGGTCGGCAAGGTGACGACGGCTTCGACGGCCTCGACGTCAAGCCGCGGCGTGCGTCCCGCGACCGATACCGAACCGTCCGATGGCAAAGGGATCATCCGTGTCCAGCCACATGGTGAGTTGGGCTCTGGTAGCACCGCGGTTGATAAGGTTTCGTTAATCACCTTGCACGGAGAACGCCTGCAAGCAGAGGCTTTCGGCCGTCGAATGTGCTCGCTTAATCAAGGGTTCACCGCGCTTTGCTACCGGCTACACCACTGGATAGGTGAGATGCATCTACTGTTCGCCACATCGATCGTGCCCGACGGTGCTCTCGCCTCGGGCTACGAGATCGCAAACGCTGCGATCATCGCCGCCCTGCGGCGCGCTGGCGTGCGCGTAACCGTCATTGGTTTCACCTGGCCGGGGAAACCCGCGGCCGACCCCGAAAACACCGTGGTGCTGGGTGCCATCGACGTGCGCACGGACAATGCCTCCGCGCGGCAGAAGCTGGCCTGGGTCGGCAAGGCGCTGCTTTCGGGCCTCACCTTCGCCTCGGTCAAGCTGCGCGCCGTGTCCGACAGCGATGTTCTCGCTGCCATCGAGCAAGCTGGACCGGTTGACGGCTACGTGCTGAATTCCGTGCAGTTCGCCGGCGCCTTCGAAAAGCTGTTCACCGAGCGGCCTTCGATCTTCGTTGCCCACAATGTCGAGTATCTTTCGGCGCGGGAGAACGCCGCTGCCGCCGGCAGCCTCTTCCAGCGCCTGCTGTTTCGTCGTGAGGCGAGGTTGCTCAAGGCCGTCGAAGAGCGTGTCTGCCGCCGGGCGCGCTTCGTCTTCACCCTGGCCGAGGAAGACCGCGCCGCACTCGGTGTCGCCTCCGACAACCGCTCGGCGGTGCTGCCGCTGGTGACCGGTGCCCAGGCGCCAACCCTGAAAGGCCCGCGCCGCATCGACTGCGACGCGGCCCTGATCGGCACCTGGACCTGGCAGCCGAACCGCATCGGCCTCGACTGGTTCCTGGACAAGGTGGTGCCGCATCTGCGGCCCGATTTCCGCATCCGCATCGCAGGCCACATGCCTTCGGGCGTCGCCTCGAAGCATCCGGGTGTCGAACTTGTCGGCCGCGTGCCCGACGCGCAGGCTTTCGTGCGCGGTGCTGATCAGCGGAATGACGGCAGCACCGCGGGCAGCGGCGTCCAGTTGAAGACCATCGAAACGTTCGAACTCGGCCTGCCTTCGGTCGCCACGAGCCGTTCGCTGCGCGGCATCGACCACCGTCCGGCCAACTGCGTCGTCACCGACGATCCCGTCGCCTTCGCCAGGGCTCTCGAGGCTGCGGCGGCCGACATCCGCGACGTCGACGGCAGCGCGTTCCGGGGCTCGCAGGTCAAGGCGCTCGACGCTGCCATCCGGCTCGGCCTCGAAGAGCTTGAGCCTGCCAGGCAGGAGGCGTTTGCATGAACATGCATTCCGCCCGCGCTGCGTTCGGGCTCGACAAGCTGATGACGATCCTTGGCATCCCGGTGGTTGCGGTCCGCTGGAACGATGCCATCGCCCTGCTGAACCGGTTGATTGCCGAGCGGCGCTTCACCAAGGTCAGTTTCCTCAACGCCCACAACGCCAACATCGCCTATACCGACCCGGTGTTCGCCGGGGCACTCGATGATTTCCTCATCCTGCCCGACGGCATCGGTATCGATCTGGCGGCGAGGCTCCTCTACGGGGCGCCGTTTCCCGACAATCTCAACGGCACCGATTTCGTCCCGGCCTTCCTGCAGGCCTCGACGACGCCGCTGACCGTTGGGCTGCTCGGCGCGACGCGTGTCAATGCCGAAGCGGCGTCGGTCAAGCTGGCCGCCTTGGCGGTGCAGCACCGGTTCGTGGTGATCCATGACGGCTATTTCCCCGCTTCGCAGGAGCAGGAAATCGTCGACCGGATCGCCGCGCTTCGGCCCGACGTGCTGCTCGTCGCCATGGGCGTGCCGCGCCAGGAATTGTGGATCGAACGCCACATCGACGCGCGCCACTGCACGCTGCCGATCGCCGTCGGCGCGTTGCTTGATTTCCTGAGCGGCGCGGTGCCCCGCGCGCCCTTGTGGATGCGCCGGCTGCGGCTCGAATGGCTGTTCCGGTTGGCTGTCGAACCGAGCCGCCTGTGGCGCCGTTATGTGGTCGGCAACCCACTGTTCCTGCTGCGCGTCGTCAGGCAGAAATTCTCGCTTGCGCCCGAAGCCGCGGAGGATGTCAAGTGAACAGCAGGTTCGTGCCAGGCACCGCTGTCGAGCCAGGCCCGCTGCGGCAGACACCGACGGCGGCCATCGTGACGGCAAGCTACGCGCCCGACTTCGAGCGCTGCCGCCTGCTGTGCGAGACACTTGATCGCCACGTTTCGGGCGCGGCGCACCATTACATCCTGGTCGAACATCGCGACGTCAGGCTGTTTCGCCAATTGGAAACCGGCCGCCGCACGGTCGTCGACGAGCGTGAATTGCTGCCGCGCTGGCTGCACGCATTTGATGATCCGCTCAGCCTGTTTCGCCGGCGCGTCTGGCTCAGCCTGAAGACCCAGCCGCTGCGTGGCTGGCACGTGCAGCAATTGCGTCGCATCGCCATCTCGGCGCATGCATCTCAAGATGTGCTGATCTTCTGCGATTCCGATGTTGCCTTCCTCAAACCTTTCGACTGCGCCGCCTTCTGGCGCGACGGCAAGGCGCGGCTGTTCCGCCGCGACGGCGTGCTGGCGGACGAAGGTCATGAGGAGCATCGCATCTGGTCGCGCAACGCGGGGTCGGCACTCGGCATCGATCCGTCCCGGACATCGGTCCACGACTACATCTCGACGCTGATCGCCTGGCGGCGCGACACCGTGCTGGCCATGTGCGGCGAGATCGAGAAGGTCCATGGTCGCAACTGGGTCGAGGTCGTCGGCTCGGCGCGCAAATTCTCCGAATGCATGATCTACGGCCGCTATGTCGACGATTTGCTACAGGGTGCCGGCCACTTCCACGGTTCGGAGGAGTTCTGCCGGGTGCACTGGACCGGCGAGGCGCTGTCGGACGACGAGTTCCGCCGCTTCGTTGCCGCCATGGCGCCGGAGCAGGTGGCGATCGGCATGCAATCCTTCATCGGCACCGATATCGGCCGTATCCGCCGTTTGACCGGGCTGGATTAGATGGGCTTTGCCGGTTTACGCATCGCCGAATAGGTGAGCAGCGTCGAGGCGAGATACAAAAGCAGGAAGACGACATTGAGCGACAGCACCAGGTTCGGCGTGTCGAGGATGGTCGTCAGCACATAGGTCAAAAGCAGCGCCTTCAGTGCGGCGAGCAGACCGAGATTGAGCGCCCGCACCAGCGTCTGGCCGCGCGCGAACAAAAGCTCGGCCTGATATTCGACCAGATTGCGCAAGCCAGGCACGCAGATCGCCAGCACGACCAGCGGCGCGGCCTCGGCGACATTCTTGCCGAGCGCATTGGGGAAGAAATGCAGCACGATGCCAAGCGTCAGCAGCGCTGCCGTGGAGACCGCGAACACACCGCCTTCGATGCCGCTCTTGACCGCCAGCCGTGACAACAGTTCCGGTGCGCGCATCATGCGCTGCACCAGCATCATCGAGAAGGTGCGGATCGGAATGGCGGTCAGGTCTACCAGCCGCATAATGATGGCGTAGATGCCAGCCAGATGCGGGCCGCCGATCGCCAGCACCAGCAGCTTGTCGAACTCCATCTGCAGGTAGAACAGCACTTCGGCGCCGGCCACGTAGACAGAATCGGCCAATCGCCTGAGATAGAGCTCGATGCGCAGCCGCAACCGCTGGCGGGGGTAGAAGAAGCCGAAGGCAATCAGCAGCGAGGCGGCATTGGCGCCGATATAGAACCACGACCATATCCAGACGCTGTGATGCGCAGAGAACATGAACAGCACCGCGCCAAGCGCCCGCAACGCGGTCGCCAGGATAGCCAGCAGCGCGGCGCGGCCGAATTTGCCCAGGCCATTGTTGACGATCAGCGCCACCTCGACCGGCCGCCACAGCAGCGCTTCGGCAAAGACGATTGCCGCAAACACCGACAGCGGCACGGTGTCGGCGAAGAAAAGCAGGTAGACGCCGAACGAGGCCGCGGCCAGCAGCGGCAGCGACAGCACGCCGAGCAGCAGGAAGCCGGCGGAAAAGGTGCCGATCAGATTGGGGCGGATGGTGGCGGTGCGGTAGAGCGCCGAGATGAAACCGAAGGCGAGGATGCGCGACAGCATGACACCGGCCGCCGAAGCGGTGGCGAACATGCCGAATTCGGAAATGGACAGCGTGTTGGCCAGCGCGATGAAATAGGCCAGCGAAAACACCAGTCGCCCGCCGGCGCCGCTGATCGCCGAGAAATAGTCGCGAAGCAGCCCCCGTCGTTCGGCCAAAAAGCTGCCGATCCGGGCGAGGGGCCGCCTTTGCGGTATGTCACTGGCCTGCGTCATTTCTCAAGGAGAGCCTAGGCGGGAAAACTTAACGTGCCGTTCTGGAGGCTTAAGCCTGTGTCGAAAATAGATGCAACCGAAGCGAGAAACCGACGCTTCGGTGCGGGAAAATTAACCTTTTGTTTTCCATGCCTGTTTAGCGTGGCTTAACGAATGGCCAAGCGCCGTTTGCAGGTCGCCAAAGGTAAAGTTCAAGACGATGGTCGACAGGGAAAACCGCGAGGACTGGAAGCGCGAGCGCTCATTGCTGGCGCTTGGCCAGGCTGTGCGCGGCGACGAACCCGACGCGTCCCTGGTCTCGATAGGCGACCGGGCAGACCCGTCATGGCGCGAGGATGCCGCCACGCGTCATCGCCTCGCCCGTTCGCAGCGCGAGGCGCGCAACCCGAAACTGTCGGATCCGGTCGTGACCGACGGGGATCATGAGCAAGCTTCGTCATCATATCGCGCGCAAACGACGCCACGGACACAAATTGGTGCCGCCGAAACCGCCGGCGCCCGGCGCGCCGATCATGCATCGGAACCTTACGCTGCAGGCGACGCGTCGGTATCCCGAAACGACGGCAGGGACAGCCAGCAGTGGAAGCCGCTGATCGATCCGATGCAGGTCGTGCGCGGTGTCGGCAAGTCGAAGCTGCTGATCGTGACGACGACAATACTGGGTGCCGCGCTCGGCCTTGCCATCGCGCTGTCGACGCCGAAGAAATATGAGGCCACCACCGAACTGATCGTCGACCCGCGCGACCTGAAGCTCACCGATCGTGACCTCACCCAGTCGGTCGTCGCTTCCGATGCCACGCTGGCCATCGTCGAGAACCAGGTTCGGGTGCTGACCTCAGGCACCGTTCTCAACAAGGTCGTCGACAAGCTCAATCTGGTCAACGATCCGGAATTCAATGGGCAAGGCGGCGGCGGCCTCAGCGTCATGTCGCTCATCCGCTCCGTCCTGTCGCGCAATGACGGGCCGGGGGGTGTCGACGACACCCGCCGCCGTGCACTTGCTGTCGGCAATCTGGCCGAGAGCCTTTCGGTCGAGCGCGGCGGCAAGACCTTCGTCATCACCGTCAGCGCCACCACGCAGAATGGCGAGAAATCGGCCCTCATCGCCAACACGATGACGGATGTCTTCCTGCAGACCTTCGGCCAGATACAGTCGGACACGGCAGGCCGCGCCACCGACGAACTGACGGCCAGGCTTGACGAGTTGCGCAAAGGGGTCGAGGCGGCCGAGCGCAAGGTCGAGGATTTCAGGGCTACCCATGATCTCGTCGATGCGCAGGGCCACCTCATCAGCGATGACGAAATGCTGAAACTCAACGAGCAGCTGTCGGTTGCCCGCGCCCGCACGCTGGAGCTGAATGCCCGGGCGGCCTCGGCGCGTTCGGTCGACGTCAATTCGGTTCTCACCGGTACCTTGCCGGAGGAGATCAACTCCAACTCGATGAGCGATCTGCGTTCGCAATATGCATCGCTCAAGCAGGAGGCTGACCGCGCTGCCATTCGGTTCGGCCCGCGTCATCCCGAACTCCAGGCGCTCAATGCCCAGCTTGCCGGCGCACGCGACCGCATCGCCTCGGAGCTGCGCCGCATCGGCTCGTCGCTGCAGGTCGACCTCAAGCGCGCGGTCCAGCTCGAACAGGATCTTGCCTCTCGCCTGGCGCAGCTGAAGGTCCGCAGCGGTGACGTCAACAGCGACCTTGTGTCGATGCGCGAACTGGAGCGCGAGGCGACCGCCAAGCGTTCCGTCTACGAACAGTATCTGCTGCGCGCCAAGGAGACCGGCGAGCAGAAGGACATCAACACAGCCAACATCAATGTGATCTCGAAGGCCTTCGCGCCGCTCGAGCCGAACGGGCCGTCGCGGGTCGTGGTCGCGCTCGCCGGCCTGTTGCTGGGTTTCGCCTCCGGCATTGGCCTCGGAGCCATGCGTGGCGCCTATGAGAGCCTGCGTGACACTGCCAATTCGCGCTCGCGTCGCGACCATGGCACGGACGAACACCGGACGCCTTACGAAGACAAGGCATATCGGTCAGCGCCGCCGCCGGCGCCGCCACAACCACCAGCGCCGCAGCCATCGACACCCCCGCCTGCATCACCACCGCCTGGCTCGCCATCGCCTGTCCAGCAAGCCGAGGTCTCGCCGGCCGAAGGTTCCGGCCGGATCGGTGCCTTGCTGTCGAGGCTGCACAAGTCCGTCTCACGCAGGCCGTCCCGGGAGGAGCCGTTCGATACCGTTGAATGGGCCTCTGCCGAAAACGCGAAGCCGATGCAGGATCCGCAATACTCCGCTTACCCCCAGTCGGCGCCGGCCTTCGAGCCTCGGCAGGCGGCCGCGGCAGCATACCCGTCGCGGCCTTTCCAGCCCGGCGGCCATCCGCAGCAGACGGCGCAGCCGCCACTGCCGCCTCCCATGGTGCAGCAGCGGCCATATTCCGGGCCGCAGCTCTATCCCTACGCGCAGCCATTGGGCTACGCACAGCCGCCGGCCTATCCCTATCCGCAATCGATGCCGGCCGCCAATGCCGGGCTGCAGCCCGATCCGGCTCAGCCTGCTTCCGAGTCCTATCCACAGCCGTCCCTCCCGCAGCAGCAGGCGCCTCAGCCTCATCAGCGATCGGCGGAGCCGTCGCGGGCCGCGGAGGATGCCGAGCAGCAAGCGCCAATCGAGGAAATCCGCGCCAGCCTGCGCGAATTCCGCGAAGCGGTTCGCGAACTGACCGAGAGCCGCGTGCGGCGTCGCTACTTCTGAGCCACAAAAATCTGCGCTGTGCCGTACAAAAACATGCCGGTTTCGCGTAAACGGCATGGGACGGCGCTTTGGCGGGATTGCATGTTGGAATTTTCGTGAAAATGCCACGCTGTGAAAGATCGAAAAGCGCGTCGCTTCCGCAAGCGACGCGCTTGGGCATTCTGGTGTTGAGGGTAGTCCATGGCCGAAGTGATTGATGGCAAGAGCGTTGCCGGCGACGTTGTGGGGTCGGTCAAGACCCTGACGGCTGAGCTTGTCGCCAAGGGCCAGGCCAAGCCGGGTCTTGCCGTGGTTATCGTCGGCGAGGACCCGGCCAGCCAGGTCTATGTCGCGTCCAAGTCGCGCACCGCCAAGGAATGCGGCTTTCATTCCGTCCAGCACACGCTGCCGGCCGAAACCTCGGAACCGGCGTTGCTGAAGATCATCGGCGATCTCAACGCCGATCCGGCCATCAACGGCATCCTCGTGCAGCTTCCGCTGCCGGCCCATATCGACGCCGGCAAGATCATCCAGACCATCGCGCCGGAAAAGGATGTCGACGGCTTCCATTTCATCAATGTCGGCAAGCTCGGCACCGGTGAACTCGAGACAGCCTTCGTGCCTTGCACGCCGGCCGGCTCTATGCTTCTGATCGAGCGGGTGCGCGGCAAGGACCTGTCCGGCCTCAACGCCGTCGTCGTCGGCCGCTCCAACATCGTCGGCAAGCCGATGGCCAACCTGCTGCTTGCCGCCAACTGCACCGTCACCATCGCCCACAGCCGCACCAGGGATCTGCCCGCCTTGGCCCGCACCGCCGATATCCTTGTCGCGGCCGTCGGCAGGCCGGAGATGATCAGGGGTGATTGGGTGAAGCCCGGCGCCACCGTCATCGATGTCGGCATCAACCGCATTCCGGCGCCGGAAAAGGGCGAGGGCAAGTCCCGCCTCGTCGGCGATGTCGCCTATGCCGAAGCGGCTAAGGCCGCCGGCGCCATCACGCCGGTTCCCGGCGGTGTCGGGCCGATGACCATTGCCATGCTGATGGCCAATACGTTAGCCTCGGCCTACCTAGCGGCCGGATTGAAACGGCCGTCCTTCTGACCCGCCAGAAAGCCGCAGCTTTGCCGAACCCCAGTGTTCCCTCAGAACGGCCGGTCATCACGGACCCCGTTCAAGGCGGGCGGCAGTTCGCATTCCTGCTGGTAGACAAGTTCTCCATGTTCTCGCTGGCTGCCGCGATCGATACGTTCCGGTCGGCGAACCGGTTGCTTGGCCGCGACTTCTACGGTTGGACGACGGTGTCGGCCGATGGCGATCCGGTGATGGCTTCCAATGGCCTGCCGCTCAAGATCGACTACGCCGTTGCCGACCTGCCGCCGGTCGATATCCTTTTCGTCTCGGTCGGGCTGACGACGGAATTTCCCGGCAAGAGCAAGGTGCTGGCGGCACTGCGCAGCTGGGGCCGGCGCGGCAATGCGCTGGGTGCCCTGTCGGTCGGCTCCTACCTGCTGGCCGAGGCCGGCCAGCTCGAAGGCTATCGCTGCACCATCCATTGGGAAAATCGCGCCGGCTTCGTCGAACGCTTCCCCGATATCAACTGCACCGGCAATGTCTTCGAGATCGACCGCAAGCGCTACACCTGCGCCGGCGGCACCACTTCGATCGACCTGATGCTGGAGATCGTGCGCGGCGATTTCGGCTCGAACCTCGCCAATGGCGTCGCCAACCAGTTCCAGCACGAACGCATCCGCTCGGCCGGCGACCGCCAGCGCGTCGGCCCGGAACGCGACCTGACCGGCAAGTCGGAGAAGCTCAGACGCATCGTCGAACTGATGGCCGACCACCTCGACGAGCCGCTGTCGGCGGTGCAGCTGGCCAAATCCGCCGGTCTGTCGGTGCGTCAGGTCGAGCGCCTGTTTCTGCGCCATCTCAGCGTCACGCCCGGCCGTTATTACATGCGGTTGCGGCTGGAGCGGGCGCGCGAACTGCTGCGCCAGACCAACATGCCGATCCTCGATGTGGCGATAGCGACCGGCTTCACCTCGCATTCCTACTTCGCCCAAAGCTACCGGCTGCAATTCGGCAGGCCGCCCTCGGAAGAGCGCCGCACGACTTACTGAATTCCGCTTCCGCTGAAAAGTTCGGCGCCCCGGCGCATCGGGCCAGGGTAGCGAATTCGGGTAACGGGTTCCTTCGGAGCCTTCGCCGGCGCGTAGGCTGGGTGCATCAAACGAAAAACCCGCCTGAGCGGCGGGTCACCGGCGCAAATCAGCACCATGGGCAAAAATGTACCATAGCTGAGTGCATCCAGTCAAGAAAAAATTCCTATCATGGAAAGCCATCGGCACTGCCGACACCCCGAACTGGCTGTCATCACGACTTTTGTTAAGCTGGGTTCGGGCCCGACGCACCTGGCTGCCCGGACTTGTGTCCCGGCGCCGCGTCAAATAGCTTGCCGCCCGGATCAGGGGCGGATTTAGGAGATTTCGATGGCGGGACTTGCACGGGGCGTCGCTGCGGCGATCCTCCTTTTGTCGATGACGACCTTCGGCTTCGCCGCAAACAAGGTCATCATCATTCTCGATGCGTCCGGCTCGATGTGGGCGCAGATCGACGGCAAGCCCAAGCTCGAAATCGCCCGAGAGTCGCTTCGAACCGTGCTTCAATCGGTCCCCACCGACGACGACATCGGCTTTATGGCCTATGGCCACCGTGAAAAGGGCAGCTGCGACGACATCCAGCTGATCGTGCCGCCGCAGGCAGGTTCGGGCAGCGCCATTTCGGCCGCTGCCGACAGCCTGAAATTCCTCGGCAAGACGCCGCTGACGGCGGCGGTCAAACAGGCGGCCGAGGCGCTGAAATACACCGAGGACAAGGCGACCGTCGTGCTCATCACCGACGGGCTCGAAACATGCGGCGGCGACCCTTGCGCGCTTGGCAAGGAGCTCGAGGCATCCGGCGTCGACTTCACCGCCGATGTCGTCGGTTTCGGCCTGACCGCCGATGAGGGCCGGCAGATCGCCTGCCTCGCCGACAACACCGGCGGCAAATACATCCAGGCCTCCGACGAGAAGGCGCTGCAGGAGGCGCTTGCCGAGACCGTGGCGGCGCCGGTGCCGGAACCGGCACCCGCTCCGGCACCGGAGCCAGCGCCCGCACCGGAGCTGGCCAAACCGGACTTCAATTTCCAGCCGATAGCAGTGCTTGCCGAGGGCGGCGATCCCGTCACCGACGGCAACGCCTGGGAAATCTACAAGGCGAAACCCGACGGTACGCGCGGCGACTACGTCAGCACCGAATACGGCGCCTACAAGGCCAATCTGGAACTGGGCGACTATATCGTCGTGGCCAGTGACGGCCAGGCGAAGACCGAGCAGAAGGTCAAGATCGAGGCAGGCCAGGTCTACAAGCCTCTCTTCAACTTGAATGCCGGCACGCTCATCATCCATCCGCGACCGAGCGAGGGGGCGGATGTCGTCGATGGCGCGGCTGTCGTCATCGACTATCCTGGTGCCGACATGCCCGCCACCTTCTATGGGACGACGAAAGCCGTGTTGCCGGCCGGCGACCAGAAGGTGACTGTCACGATCGGGCAGGGCGTGGCTACCGAGACGATTCCGCTGGCTGCCGGCAAGACCGTGGAAAAGGACATGGTTGCCGGTGTTGGCCATGTCGTTGCCAATGCTTACTATGCTGCGGGCGGCGACAAGGCGGACGGTTCAGGCATCGGCTTCAAGGTGCTCAAGGCAAAAAAGAAGATCGATGGAACCAGGGACGAGGTGACCTATGCCTACGGACCCGACAGCAAATTCGATCTGCCGCCCGATGACTATGTGTTGATTGCGACGGTTGATCTCGCCGTCGTCGAGCAGCCGTTCACCGTCAAGGTGGGCGAATTTCAGGATCTGAAGGTCGCAATGAATGCCGGCGTGCTGGCGATCACCGCGCCCGGAGCCTCGAAGATCGAGATTTTCGAGGCCAAGAAGGACATCAACGGCAACCGCAAGTCGCTTGGCTATGCATTCGACCAGAAGTATCAGGCAGCGATCCCGGCGGGCGACTACGCCGTGGTTTCGGAGAAATCCGACAACAGTTCGAAAGAAGGCAACGTGACGGTCAAGGCCGGCGAGCGAGCCGAGCTAACCGTGCAATAGAATCGTATGCACAACCGCAAGAGGGCGGCCATGTGCCGCCCTTTTTCATGAACGACGCAGAACTGCCGTCAAGCGGTGCCGAAGGCGCTGGCGCCATGGTCGGCGCGGCCGACCAATTGCCGGAAGCCGGCAAACAGTTCGCGGCCGAAGCCGAACTCGTTGCCGATAAGATCGGCATCCGCCGTCCGGCGCAAGGCGAACTCCCCGGCCGGCACCAGGACTTCGAGTGTGCCGGCTTCGGCGTCGAGCCGGATGATGTCGCCTTCGTGGATCCTGGCGATAGGACCCTCCTCGACCGCTTCCGGCGTCACATGGATCGCCGCCGGCACCTTGCCGGAGGCGCCCGACATGCGCCCGTCGGTGACCAGCGCGACGCGCTGGCCGCGATCCTGCAGGATGCCGAGCACGGTGGTCAGCTTGTGCAGTTCCGGCATGCCATTGGCCTTCGGCCCCTGGAAGCGGATGACGGCGATGAAATCACCGGTCAGCGTGCCTGCCTTGAACGCATCGTTCAGCCCTTGCTGGCTGTCGAAGACCCTGGCCGGCGCCTCGATGATACGCCGCTCCGGCTTCACCGCGGAAGTCTTGATGACGGCGTGGCCGAGATTGCCTGACAGCACCTTCAGGCCGCCGGTCGCCTGGAATGCCTTGTTGAACGGCGCCAGCACTTTTTCGTCGCCGCTTGCCTTCGGCGAGGCCTCGCGCACCACGCTGCCGTCGGCGCCGAGCTTTGCCTCGACCGCATAGGGCCGCAGGCCTTCGCCCCACACCGTCTGCACATCCTCATGCAGGATGCCTTCGTCGAGCAGTTCGCGGATCAGGAAGCCGAGCCCGCCGGCGGCGTGGAAATGGTTCACGTCGGCGAGGCCGTTCGGATAGACCCGCGCCAGCAGCGGCACGGCTTCCGAAAGGTCGGAAATATCCTGCCAGGTGATGGCTATGCCGGCCGCCGCCGCCATGGCGATCAGGTGGATGGTGTGATTGGTCGAGCCGCCGGTGGCGTGCAGGCCGACGATGCCGTTGACGATCGAGCGCTCGTCGATCATCCGGCCGACAGGCGTATAGGCGTTGCCGAGCGCGGTGATCGCCAGCGCCCGCTTCGTCGCCTCGCGGGTCAGCGCCTCGCGCAGCGGCGTGCCGGGGTTGACGAAGGAAGCGCCCGGCGTGTGCAGGCCCATGATCTCCATCAGCATCTGGTTGGAATTCGCCGTGCCGTAGAAGGTGCAGGTGCCCGGCCCATGATAGGATTTGGACTCGGCTTCCAGCAGTTCGGCGCGCCCGGCCTTGCCCTCGGCGTAGAGCTGGCGGACCTTGGCCTTCTCGTCATTGGGCAGGCCGGTCGTCATCGGTCCGGCCGGAATGAACACCGCCGGCAGATGGCCGAAGGTGAGTGCCGCGATGACCAGCCCCGGCACGATCTTGTCGCAGACGCCGAGATAGACGGCGGCGTCGAACATGTTGTGCGACAGGCCGATCGCGGCGGCCATGGCGATCACGTCGCGCGAAAACAGCGACAACTCCATGCCGGGCTGGCCCTGGGTGACGCCGTCGCACATGGCCGGCACGCCGCCGGCCACCTGGGCAATGCCGCCGGCTTCGCGCGCCGCGTCCTTGATCAGCGCGGGGAAGGTCTCGAACGGCTGATGCGCCGACAGCATGTCGTTGTAGGAGGTGATGATGCCGAGGTTCGGCACCTTGTCGGCGCCCAGCGCGAGCTTTTCCGAGGGGCTGCACACCGCAAAGCCGTGGGCGAGATTGCCGCACGACAGCACAGCCCGGTTGGCGGTGCGGTTCGATGCCTCGGCGATGCGGCCGAGATAACGCTCGCGGCCTGGCTTTGAGCGCTGGCGGATGCGTTCGGTGATGGCTTCGATGTCGCGTCTGGCGGTCATGGCGGTCGGTCCTTTCAGGCGAGGTCCCGGAAACATCCTCCCGCCGTTTGCCGGGACCAGAGTAAATCGAGATTCAGGGGGCCCAGAAAACCTCTACGGGCTTATGCGCTGCGTCGAGCACGGCACGGATTGGCTTTCGCGGCCCGGGCGCCACCGCGCCGTCGAAGGCGATACGCTTGTCCTCACCCTCTATGTGCAGCGCGATGAAGCCGGCTTCGACGATGCGCGCCAGCGACAGGGTCAGCCGCGGCTCGCCCGCACTTGCCGCATGAACCGGCAGCACGATCCTGTCGGAAGACGGGTCGAGCAGCGTCGCCAGATCGTCGGCATCGGGAAAGAACGAGGCGGTGTGGCCGTCCGGCCCCATGCCGAGCACGACGACATCGAGCGGCCATGGCAAGGACCGGAGCGCTGCATCATCGGACGAGGCCGCATCCTCGATGCTGGTGGCTTCGTGATAGAGCGGCACGAAACGAGCCGCCTTGGCCGCGTTCTGCAACAGATTGGCGGTCACCAGCCCGGCATTGGAGCGTGGCGAGGAGGCCGGCACGAAACGCTCGTCGACCAGCGTCACGATCACCTTGTCCCAGGCGATGGGTATCGCTGAAAGGGCGGCGAAGAATTTTGCCGGCGTGGTGCCGCCGGAGACGGCGAGCAACCCCGTGCCGCGCTCGGCGATCGCCTTGGTCAGTCTGCCTGCAGCATGATCTGCAAGGGCGGCCGCCAGTTCCTGGCGCCCGGCGAAGCCGTTCCAGCTGTAGGCGGCGCTGTTCAATTGCTCTCGTGCCATGTCCGCCCGTCACGCTCGATCAGTGCTATCGAGGCCGATGGCCCCCAGGTGCCCGCCGTGTAGCCCTGCGCCTCCTGCCTGGCACTTTCCCAGGCATTCTGGATCGGGTCGATCCATTTCCACGCCGCCTCGACTTCGTCACGGCGCATGAACAGGGTCTGGTTGCCACGGATGACGTCCATGATCAGCCGCTCATAGGCGTCCGGTGCGCGGCCGTCGAAGGACTGCGCAAAACTCATGTCGAGCGAGATCTGGCGCAGCCGCATGCCGCCCGGACCCGGATCCTTGATCATGATGAACTGCTTGACGCCTTCGTCGGGCTGTAGCCGGATGACCAGCTGGTTGGCGAAGATCGGTCCGGCGCTGTCGCCGAAGATCGAATGCGGGATCGGCTTGAATTCGATGATGATTTCCGAAACCCGCGTCGCCAGCCGCTTGCCGGTGCGGAGATAGAACGGAACGCCCGACCAGCGCCAATTGCCGATCTCGGCCTTGATGGCGACGAAGGTTTCGGTGTTGCTGTCCTTGCCGAGTTCCTCGACATAGCCTTTCACCGGTCCGCCGGCCGAAGCCCCGGCGCGATACTGCCCGCGCACGGTGTGCTTTGGCGCCTCGTTGCCGTTGATGCGCTTCAGTGCCCGCAGCACCTTCAGCTTTTCGTCGCGCACGGCGTCGGCATCCATCGACGATGGCGCTTCCATGGCGACGAGGCACAGCAGCTGCAGCATATGGTTCTGCACCATGTCGCGCAGCGCGCCGGCCTTGTCGTAATAGGTGACGCGGTCTTCCAGGCCGACGGTCTCGGCCACGGTGATCTGGACATGGTCGATGTGGGCTGAATTCCACAACGGCTCGTAGAGCGCGTTGGCGAAGCGCAGCGCCATCAGGTTCTGCACCGTCTCCTTGCCGAGATAATGGTCGATGCGGAAGATCTGGCTTTCGTGGAAGTCGTCGCCGACCAGGTCGTTGAGCTTGCGTGCCGAATCGAGGTCGCGGCCGATCGGCTTTTCCAGCACGATGCGCGAGTTCGGCGTGATCAGATTGTGCTCTTTCAGCTTGTGCGAGATGTCGCCGAACAGCGCCGGCGCCACCGCCAGGTAGAAGGCTCGAATGCGGTCGCTGTCGCCGATCGCCTTCTTGAGCTTGTCGAATCCGGCGCCGCTCGTCGCATCGGCCGAGACGTAGGACAGCCGCGCCAGGAAAGTCTTCAGTTCCTTGGCGTCGATGTCGGCCGGTTTGACGTGCTCGGAGATCGCCTGTTTGGCGAAGGCCTGGAATTCTTCGTCGCTCATTTTCGAGCGCGATGTGCCGATGATGCGTGTCGGCTCCGAAAACTGATGGTCGCGCTGGCGATAATAGAGCGACGGCAGAAGCTTGCGTTCCGACAGATCGCCGGTGCCGCCGAAAATGATGAAGTCGAAAGGCTCGACGGGGATGATCTGGCTGGTCATGGTCTGTCCGCTTTGACGCCGGTCGCTGTGACGCGGCTGATATAATCTAATCGATTTAAATTTTCCAGTGCCATGGTGTCACATCTGGGTGTATGCGCCTGCCCCTTGACAGTCCGATGACCCGGAGGCTTGTCGAAGGCGCGGCTCCGGAAGCCTTCGCAGTTGCAGCATAGAGCGGGATTGACGCGAAAGCCAAAGGAGAAATCGGCGATGGCTCCACATCTTTCGGCCAATCCAGTCAGAAGCCGTGGCTTTGCGCGGATGAGCGCCAATGACGTGCCCGTTGATCGTCACCAATAGTGAGCGGAAAAAACATGCGTCTGGAAAACAAGGTTGCGATCATCACCGGTGCTGCGTCGGGTTTTGGCGAGGGCATCGCCAGGCGCTTTGCGCAGGAGGGTGCCAGGGTCGTTGTCGCCGACCTCAACGCCAGGGGCGCGGAACGCGTCGCCGGCGAGATCGGAGAAGCGGCGATCTGGACCCAGACCGATGTCTCGCTACGCTCCGAATTCGACGAGATGGTCTATGCCGCCAAAAGCGCCTTCGGCCGCATCGACATCATGGTCAACAATGCCGGCTACACCCATCGCAACGGCGATATGCTCAATGTCGACGAGGAGACCTTCGACCTGATAACATCAGTCAACATGAAGGCGATCTATCACGCGGCACTCGCCGTGGTGCCGATCATGGAGCGGCAGGGCGGCGGCGTCATCCTGACCACGGCCTCCACCGCGGGTCTGCGGCCGCGCCCCGGCCTCACCTGGTACAATGCGTCGAAAGGCTGGGCGATCACCGCCACCAAGTCGATGGCGGTCGAACTGGCGCCGAAGAACATCCGCGTCAACTGCCTCTGCCCGGTTGCCGGCGAGACCGGCATGCTGGAGAAATTCATGGGCGCCGATACGCCCGAAATCCGCGAGAAGTTCCGCGCATCGATCCCGCTCGGCCGGCTTTCGACGCCGCTCGACATCGCCAACGCCGCACTCTGGCTGGCCTCGGACGAGGCCGCCTTCATCACCGGCGTGGCGCTGGAGGTCGATGGCGGCCGCTGCATCTGAAAGTGCCAGGCGTCACGCGCCGGTCTTGATGTAACTCTTGTAGATCCAGCCGGTCTTGCCGTTGTAGGTGATCTGGCACCATTGCTTGCAGCTCTTCACCTGCACCGAGGTTTTGGCTGGCACCGTACCGATGGCGGCGGCATTTTTCTTCGGGCCGCTTCGCATGGTCACGGCCCTCAGGATGCGCCCTGTTCCGGCGGCTGCGGCTTTCCTCGGCTTCGCCTTGGCTTGGCTGTCATCCCCCTCTGCCGCTGGCTCTTGCGGCTGCACCGCGGGGATGGCGGCGGTTTGTGCGCCGTCGGGGTGGTTGCCCGCGGCTGCGTTGGGCGCGGCTACCTTGGCAAGTTCGGTGGCAGCATCGGTAGCGGCTGCCGGCTGTGCGAATGCCGCCGCTTGCTTGTCCGCTGCCTTGGGAGCGGTCGAATCGGACGCGGATGCGTCCTTCGGCTGGGAACCGGTCCAGCGCGGGTCATTGGCGGCGAGTGCGGGGATGTTGGCCTGCGCGGCCGCCACGGTTGTTGGAATTGCGTCGGACTTGCGCGCCTGCGGCACGGCTGCCGCGGCGACCGCGGCCCCAACCGGGGTTATTTTCGTCGTCTTCACCGGAACCGTTGGAATTGTCTGCTCGGGGCTCGCTGCCGCTTGTCTGTCGCTGGCCGGCAATGCCAGCCACAGCGCCACGGCGGCGACGCCAAGCAGCGCGGCGGTGCCGATCGCGGCGATCACCAGATGCGAGTTCGAACGGACTTCCTGCCAGAAGGACGGCCGCATATCGTATCCGAACTGCATGGCAAAGCGCCGACGTTCCGGCGTACCGAAACTGAAGGGCTCTCTCACTCTTGCCACCTCCATAAGCGGGCCGACGTTCTCTCGGTCGGTGCCGGAAGTCCGGCGTCTGATCCGCATAGGTCCCAAAAACAACGCGGGCAGTCCCGCAACAATCCCCGAACAATCGCCCAGAACCGGCAGCTTTCGCCTGCGATTGTGGCATCAGTACGCCATTATAGGGGATTCTGCGCCTTTGCGGGAAATTGCGCAATGCGTCGCACGGGCAACAAATGTTACAATGAATATTACAATATTACATCAGGTCGGTCGGCTAGATCCTGTCCCTCAACGCAAACCAGTTGAGCGCCAGGAACAGCAGCGGCGTGCGGAAGCGCCGACCGCCGGGGAACGGCGGGATTTTCAGATCCTCGATCAGCTTCAGCCGGTCGCGGTTGCCGGCAACGGTTTCAGCATAGAGT
The DNA here is from genome assembly GCF_003999135.1 of Mesorhizobium sp. M7A.F.Ca.CA.004.06.1.1. Taxonomy (NCBI): domain Bacteria; kingdom Pseudomonadati; phylum Pseudomonadota; class Alphaproteobacteria; order Hyphomicrobiales; family Phyllobacteriaceae; genus Mesorhizobium; species Mesorhizobium sp. M7A.F.Ca.CA.004.06.1.1. The sequence goes on from NZ_RZPQ01000021.1 coordinate 19,261, forward strand.
TTACCGAAATAGTTCGACAGCATGACGCCGTGGCCGGAATAGCCGCCGGCCGAGATCACATTGGGCATCACTTCGCGCACGAAAGGCTTTCTCGGCACAGTGATGCCGACATAGCCGCCCCACCCATGCGTGATCTCGACATCCCCGAGCGCCGGATAGAGTTCCGCGATCTGGCGGCGGATGTGAATGTGGATATCCCAGGGATCGTTGACGCCATAGACCTCGCGTCCGCCAAACAGCAGCCGCCCGTCCTTCGATCTGCGGAAATAGCGCACGACGAAGCGGGAATCGTCGACCGCCTCGCCGCCCGGCAAAACGTTCGAGTGCGCTCCCAGAGGCACGGTCGCACCGATGAAGGAACCGATCGGCATGATGTGCGCCGCACTCACCGGCTCGAGCGTGCCGCCATAGGCGTTGACCGCTATCAGGCATTTCTGGGCCATCACCGTCCCTCTCGGTGTCGAAACCTTGACCTTGCCGCCACTGGACATGATGCCGGTCGACGGCGTCCCCTCGAACAGCTGCGCGCCTGCAAGCGCTGCCACCCGCGCCGTGCCGATCACCAGCTTCATCGGATGGATGTGGCCGGTGCCGGTGTCGCGCGTGCCGCCGAAATAGGCGGTCGAGCCCAACCGCTCCGCCGTCTCCCTGGCATCCATGAACGAGATATGCGGGTAGGCAAAACGGCTCGCCATGATCTCGGCATGCGCCTTGTAGTCGTCGACATAGCGGGGCTTGTGCGCCACCGAGAGCTGGCCCGGCATATAGTCGATATCGATCTGGTTGGCGGCAGTGAATTCGAGGAGATGCGCCTTGGCCTCTTCGGCAAGATCAAACAGCGCCTTGGCGCGGGCCAAGCCATACTCGGATTCCAGGTCCTCGGCCCAGGCGCGCTGGCCGGTGCCGAGCTGCCCGCCATTGCGCCCGGAGGCGCCATCGCCGAAGCGGTACGCGTCGATCAGCACGACATTGGTGCCTGCCTTGGCCAGATGCGCCGCCGCCGACAGCCCGGTGAAGCCGCCACCAATGATGACGACATCGCATGTCCGGTCGCCATCCAGTCCGGGATATTCGGGCCTCGGTCCCGCCGTGTCCTCGTACCAGGAACGGCCGGGGGAAATTGGGGATTGGTAAGGCATGATGCTCGCAGGGAGTAGGGGAGTAGGGGAATAGGGGAATAGA
>NZ_RZPQ01000220.1:0-7864 GCF_003999135.1 Mesorhizobium sp. M7A.F.Ca.CA.004.06.1.1
TTCATGCACATGGCCGGCAAATTTGGTGGCAGAGGGGGCGGCGGTTTTGGCCCGCTCGGGCAGGGCGGTCGCGGTGGCGGGCGCGGCGGCCCGGGCGACATGTTCCGCGCCGGGCGCATGCTGGCCGACGGCGACCTCAAGCTGATCACGTTGTCGCTGCTGGCCGAGGCGCCGCGCCACGGTTACGACATCATCAAGGCCCTGGAAGAGCGCACCAGCGGCATTTACAGCCCGAGCCCGGGCGTGGTCTACCCGACGCTGACCTTCCTGGAAGAGGCCGGCTATGCCGCCTCCGCCGCCGACGGCAACAAGAAGGTGTTTTCGATCACCGAAGCTGGCCAGGCGCATCTCGCCGACAACCGCGAGATGATCGATGGCGTGCTCGACCATCTAGAGCGCTTCGGCCGCAAAATGGCCAAGGCGCGCGACTGGTTCGGCTGGAACGACGAGAGTGAAGAGGGCGGGCGTCGTGGCGGCCGGGGTAGCCGCGGGGATCGTTCGGAAGCGCGCGACGAATTCCGCGCAGTCCGCCACCGACTGCGCGCGGCTCTGGGTGACTTCGTCGACGCCCCGGCCGACAAGCAGGCCGAGGCGATCGCCATCCTCGAAGCCGCCGCCGAGGCGCTGGAAGCGCTGTCGCGCAAGTAAGCTCGTCCAGCCGACCGGACGCAGCCCTTGCCCGCTGGGCCAAGGACCGATAGTGAAATTCATCCCGCGTCACTCTACATGGTGCGGGATGAATGCTGTTGGAGGAAGCCCGATGTCTTTTCTGAAGCGTCTTTTCGGCGGTGGCGCCAGCGGAGCCGAAACGGCTGGACCAACAAGTGCAGCGCCAGCTAAGCAGGTCGAGCACAAGGGCTTCCTGATCAGCGCCACGCCCTACAAGGCGGATGGCCAATACCAGACGTGCGGCGTCGTCTCCAAGGAGATCGACGGTGTGGTGAAGGAACACAAATTCATCCGTGCCGACCGTTTCGCCGGGCTCGACGACGCCGTCGACATCTCGATCAAGAAGGGCATCCAACTGGTCGACGAGCAGGGCGACCGGATTTTTGGGTAGATCACCGCCACAGGTCCATGCGGGCCTTTGCGCCACGATGGACCTCTCGGTCCGGGTTGACCTACGACCGCCGGCGGATCAACTCGTCCTGGCGGGATCGATCGTCATCAGGCGGGCCCTGGCCTCGATCAGATGCCTTCTCGCGGCCCTTATCCGGCCGCACAATGCCAGATTAAGAGCGACGCCGCCTTCCTCGTCCAGCAAGTCATTCGCGCGCTTCAGAGAGTGCTCAGCTCTCCTTATGCGCAGTCTGGCGTTGGCCGCTTCGATGCTGTGAATTTCAATCATTGTGCCGCGTCCTTTGCGGTTCCGGTCCCTTCACGGATTAAACCGCCGCTGATCATATTGGTTCCGGTGCTGTGACCATTCTGCGGCCGCCGCTATTTCGTTGTGGTGTTGAATTCACGGTTCGCCGCATAATCGATAACGAAGGTGCCCTCGGGAGCGCGAACGCCCTGCTTCACATTCGATATAGTCACCGTTGTGGTAAGTCCCTTCTCGTCGGTGAGGCTCCATCTGCGCAGATCGAGCGATTTTCTGTCGAACACCATGGAGATGTTCGAATTGCCGAAAGCCGATCTGTCGGCCAGCTTGACGGTAACTTGGGCGCCGTCGTCTCTGATGCTCTTGAGGCGACTGCCGGAGAAGTCGACCTTGTTGTCGAGCAGCAGCTTCAGCGGCGTCTTCGAGAGAGCATAGAGCCGCGATGTCTTCAGTTTCCTGTTGTAAACCACCAGGGATTTACCATCCGCAATCACGCTGATCCCAGATTGGCCAGCATAATTGAACCGGATCTTGCCCGGGCGTTGGAGAAAAAACCTGCCATGTTTTCTTTCCGCCTTCGGGCCCGACTGCACGAAATCCCCTGACATAGATTTCACCGATGAGAAGTGATCGGCAATCGTCTTCGCATCAACCGGCGCGGCCGAAATCGCAATCGTGGACGCGATATTCAACGCGGCAGCGCCAACAGCGGCAAACAAGAAACCCGGCAACTTTTTGATCCGATAGGCCATTCGATTAACCCCCAAGCAGACGCGTGATCGAAGGAGATCACGCGTCTTGAGATCAGTAACCGTCCGGGCACCGTGCGACGTAAACCCGGCCGTACCGATCGCGATATCTGCACTGGCCGGCTTCGCTGGCGTGGCCGATGACCGCCCCGGCTATCGCTCCGACCGCACCGCCGACAACCGCTCCTTCCACAGGGTCTCCGGCCACCGCGGCGCCTACGGCCGCGCCACCCAAGCCGCCGACGGCGGCGCCTTGTTCGGTACGGGAGCACGCCGAGAGCGGAATGAGCAGGCTCAAAATGAGCAGCGTCTTTTTCATCGTTTCTCTCCTGAGGCTACTATTAGCCAAAGCTTAAATGCTTAAGAGAGCTTTTCGATCCATCGACCGTTGCCTGCCATTCAAGCCTGGCCGTGGCGGAGCCGCGCGCCTTCGGCTCAAATCGTACCCTCACTGGTGGACGGGTGCGCGAAGTCGTCGCTTGGTGCAAACGTTGGCCGTGGACTTCCGCACTCGCACAAGGGAGAACGGATGAAACAGAGGACAGGATCCGCGGCGAACCGAACGGGCCAGGCTGATTGCGCGCCTGGCCAGCAAGGTTTGGAAGTCGACCCGAACTAAGCCGGCTGCAGTTCCCTGCGTGGCAGTGGCGGGAACGCGATGGCGATGCCGACCGCGCCGAGCCCGATAAGAGCAGAGCCGATGAAAAGCCAGGAATAGTTGGCGTAGGCATCGAACACCATGCCGCCGGCAAGCGGTCCCAATGCCATGCCGAGGCTGGACAGCATGGTGGCGGCGCCGAACACGGTGCCGAGGATGCGCTGGCCGAAATATTCGCGCGCCAGCACCGCATAGAGCGGCATGACGCCGCCATAGGTGGCACCGAAGATAACGGCCAGCATGTAGAACTGCTCAAGCTGGCTGATCGACAGATAGGCGGCAATGACGATCGCCTGGATCGCCAGGCCCGCGATCAGCACCGGCTTGACGCCCAGCCGGTCGGCCAGCACGCCGTAGAAGAGCCGGCCGCCAAGGCCTGCCAGACCTTCGACACTGTAGATCGAGACCGCTGCCATGGGGGCGACGCCGCACAGCATGGCATAGCTGACCATATGGAAGATCGGTCCGGAATGCGCCGCGCAGCAGGCAAAGAAGGTCAGCCCGAGCACGATGAATTGCGGCGAGCGCAGCGCCTGGCTGACTGTCAGGCCGGCACCTTCGGCAACCGGCGCGGAGCCGGTGTCGACCAAGAGGGGCTTCGGCGGCTGGCGCACCAGCAGCACCACCGGCAACAGCAGCACCCAGGCGGTAATGCCGATGTCGAACATGGCGGTGCGCCAGTCATAGGCGGAGATCAACCAGCGGGCGAAGGGCGAGATCGTCATCGGCGCCACGCCCATGCCGGCCGAGACCAGTGAGACGGCAAGGCTGCGGTTGGTGTCGAACCAGCCTGTGGTCAGCGCGATCATCGGCGCAAAAAAGGCGCTTGCCGCGAGACCGACCAGGACGCCATAGGTGATCTGGAAGCTCAGCAGCGAACCGGCGCGGCTGGCCAGCACCAGCGCCAACCCGAGCAGCACCGCGCCGATCATCACGACGATGCGGGCGCCAAAACGGTCCGATATCGCGCCCCAGGCGAAGCCACCAAGGCCCATCACCAGGAAGTTGAGCGTCATGGCGCTGGAAATGCCGGCGCGCGACCAGTTGGTGTCGATCGCCATCGGCTCCAGGAATATCGCCAGCGAAAACATCGTCCCGATGGCGACACAGGACATCAGCGCGCCAGCGGCGACGATGACCCAACGATAGGAAAGGCTCATTCAAATCTCCCATGCCTAAAGGCAGCGCTGCGCGCTGCTTGCACCCGAAGGACGCCGGCACCGGGTTCGATCCTACAATCCGGTTGCATTTTTTATCCAGTTTGACGTGACGCCGTTTTCGGCAGCTCAGATCGGCAGTTCCGACGTGTATTTGATCGTCTGGCTGGGGACGTCGGTCTTGACGTTCTGCACGCCCTTGATGCGGCTCAGATGCTCCGACTGGAAGCGGCGGTAATCGTCGATGCCGGCTGCCACCACGCGCACCATGGCGTCGCAATCGCCGAGCATCAAATAGCACTCCATCACCTGCGGCAGCTTGGCGACTTCGGTGGCGAAATGCTCGATCGTGTCCTCATCCTGCGTTTTCAGCCAGATGCGGGTGAAGAAGGTGAGGCCCTTGCCGATGCTGCCGGGGTTCAGCACTGCGACGTAGCGATCGATGATGCCGGCTTCCTCCAGCAGCTTCACGCGCCGCAGGCAAGGAGAGGGCGACAGGCCGACCTCTTTGGCCAGATCGTTGTTGGCCATGCGGCCGTCGCGCTGCAGCGCCCGCAGGATCCGCTTGTCGATCTCATCCAGCTTCATGGCTCTAGATTCCATCTATTTTGAAATTAATGGCACTCAATGCCGAACCTAGTTGAAGTACAACAATATTCGCAACCATATTGCGGAGAATTGTGGGTATGTTTGCCGCCAGTGTCATGAGAGTTCAAACGCAGGGCAGCGGCGGCCGCGAGGCGCGCCAGTGGAGACACATGAGCATTTCACAGGCAGTCGAGGCGGCGGGCAATGGTTCGGGATCCGAATTCCGCCGAGGCGTGGCGTCCTGCGCGCCGGTGCTGTTCGGCACCATCCCCTATGCGCTGGTGCTTGGCGCCCAGGCCACGCAAAAAGGGCTGAGCACGGTCGAACTGTCCGCGATGACAGGGCTGAATTTCGCCGGCGGTTCGGAATTCGCGGCGATCCAATTGTGGACGTCGCCGCCGCACATCGTGCTCATCGTCGCCATCACCTTCCTGGTCAACAGCCGTCATTTGCTGATGGGTGCGGCACTGGCGCCGTTCCTGCGCCACCTGCCGCGGCGCAAGGTGTTTCCGGCGCTTTTCTTTATGTGCGACGAGAGCTGGGCGCTGGGTCTGGCCGATGCCAGACAGCGCACTGCTGCCGGCATCATGCCGGCCTTCAGCCCGCGCTACTATATGGGCGCGGCGCTGGCGATGTATCTCACCTGGGTGGTCTTCACCACGCTGGGTGCCTTGCTCGGTCCGATGCTCGGCGACGTCGGGGCCTATGGTTTCGACATGGCGTTCCCGGCTGTCTTCCTGGTGCTGATGCGCGGCATGTGGACGGGGATGGCGGCGGCGCGACCCTGGCTGGTCAGCCTGGTCGTGGCGGCACTGGTCTATCTCTTCGTTCCCGGCGCCTGGTATGTCGCCGCGGGCGCCATGTCGGGTCTGGTCGCGGCCTGGCTGATGGCGAGTGATGCATGATCGATGCAACGACCTTTTTCACCATCGTGCTGATGGCCGGCGTCACTTATCTCACGCGCATCGGCGGCTATGTCGTGCTGCGCAACCGCACACTCAGCGCCCGTGCCACGGCTGTGATGGAAGCTGCGCCCGGTTGCGTGCTGATCTCTGTCATCGCACCGGCCTTCGTGTCGAAGTCCCCGGCGGATATTCTGGCGCTGGCTGTTACGCTGGTGGCCGCCACGCGGCTTTCCATGCTGCCGACTGTGCTGATCGGAGTCGCTTCGGCGGGGTTGCTCAGGCATTTCATCGGCTAGAAAGGCAGCGGCCAGTTGGCTCAGAGGCTCTTTGGCCACTGTTGGGCGGCATGTATGACGGTAAGTATTTCGACGGCATCTTCGCTTACGCGATAGGGGACGATATATGGGATATCGGCCAAAACGAGTTCTCGCGTCGCCTTGATGCGTCCAACGCGACCCATAGCCGGCTGTTCGGTAAGCAACTCCGCTGCGGACAAGATGCGCCCAATGACACGGGCGGCAGCTTCGGGACTGTCTTTCTCGATATGCGCGCCGATTTCGCCAAGCCGACGCAAAGCCCGCTTGGTCCAACGGATTGTCTTGCGGCTCATGGATCAGCCGGCGGGCTTGACGTATTTCCCGATCACGGCGGCCAACTCTTGTTCGCTGGCGAACTCACCGCGCTCGGCCTCGGCCAATCCGGCCTCTATCTCAGCGAGTTGCCACTCTTGACGAGCTACAAAGTCTTCGATGGCCTTGGCGGCCACATAAGAGCGCGAGCGATCGAGCTTTTCGGCAAGTTGGTCGAGCCTGTTTGTCGTGTCGTCGGGGAGGCGTACGGTGAAAGCCGTCATGGTTTCGATCCACTTGGTTCATTGTGATTGTGAGTGAACCAAGGTGGATCGTCAAGTCACACCCAAAGGACTCTGGTCGCTTCGCGCTGTTTACTGTCAGGAAAACAAGCGGGGAGCGCATTGAAAAAGGGCGGGCGCCAAGCGCCTGCCCTCCAATTTAAGTCTTTTCCCTATGCGGCAGCCGCGACACCCTGGCTGGCTGCCACCACGGCATCGACCTTGGCGGTCGCCTTGGCGAGCGCTGCGGTCACCGCGTCAGGACCCATGCCGACGCCTTCGATACGGATGACATCGACATCGGTCATGCCGAGGAAGCCGAGCACGCCGCGCAGGTAGGGAATGGCGTGATCGAACTGCACGGCCGCACCTTCGGAATAGATGCCGCCCGAAGCCAGCACGATATAGACCTTCTTGCCGGTGACGAGACCCTTGGGGCCGTTCTCGCCATAGGAAAAGCTCTTGCCGGAACGAGAGATATGATCGACCCAGGACTTCAGCGTCGAGGAGATGTTGAAGTTGATGAAGCCTGTGGCCAGGATCACGGTGTCGGCAGCAAACAGCTCGTCGAGCACGACATCGGAGACGCCGACGACCTCAGCCTGGCGCGCAGTGCGCGCTTCCGCCGGCACGTAGATGCCGCTCGCGTAGTCGGCGTCGATATGAGGGAGCGGATTGGCGACGAGGTCGCGCACGACGAGCGTGTTCGACGGATCGGCGGCGACGAGCTTTTCAGCGAATTCGGTAGCGATGCGGGTCGAATGGGAGGCGGCGCCGCGCGGGCTCGAAGTGATGAGAAGAATGGACATTTTGGGCTCTCCAGCGGTTGGAATGATTTGTCCCGCCAGATATGGGACTTTCGATCCATTCAATAAACTGGTATACTTTCTATACGATCCATCTATAAGTTAGATATCACGATGCGGCCCAATCCGACGCTCGATCAACTTCAGATCTTTGTGACAGTCGCCGAAGCCGGCAGCTTCTCGGCCGCCGGCCGCAGGCTCAACCGGGCACAGTCCGTCATCAGCTACGGCATAGCCAATCTCGAGGCGCAGCTGGGGCTGAAACTGTTCGAGCGCGAGGGTACCCGCGAGCCGCAACTGACCGAGATCGGCCGGGCGATGCTGGAGGATGCGCGGCGCATGATCGGTGTGCTGCAGCGCATCCGCTCGCGCGTCGACGGCCATCATCAAGGGCTCGAGGCTGAAGTCGCGCTGTCGGTCGACGCAGCGTTGCCGTCGCCGGTGCTGGTGCGGGTGCTGAAGGCGTTCGAGGCGCAGTTTCCGACCGTGATGCTGCGCCTGCATATCGGTACGCTCGGCCTGATCCCCGATCATGTCGTCAGCGGGCAGGCCGACCTTGGCATTGGCGGCCTGCTGGGCGATGTCGATGTGCATCTCGTGCGCATCGGCTTCATGTCGATCGTGCTGGCCGCCGCGCCCAGCCATCCGCTGGCCCTGCTGCCGAAGCCGGTGGCGATCGAGGATGCGCGCGAACACACGCAGCTTGTCGTCACCGACCAGTCGGAGCGCACCAAGGGGCGCGACTTCGGCGTCTTCGCCTACCGCACCTGGCGGCTGACGGATGTGCGCACCAAGCATATGCTGATGCGCGAGGGGCTGGGTTGGGG
>NZ_RZPQ01000221.1:0-7840 GCF_003999135.1 Mesorhizobium sp. M7A.F.Ca.CA.004.06.1.1
GTGTAGCGCGGATAGAGCGAGTATTGCTGCAGCACCAGCGCCACGTCACGCTCGGCCGCACCCCAGTCGGCGACGTCGACGCCGTCGATGAAGACCTGGCCTTCGCTCGGCTTTTCCAGGCCGGCGATAAGCCGCAGCGTCGTCGTCTTGCCGGCGCCCGTCTCGCCCAGCAGCACGAAGAACTCGCCATCGGCAATATCGAGATCGAGCCCGGTGAGCGCAGTGTGGTTGCCGAAAGTCTTCGAGATGTTCTTGAGCTGGATATGGGCCATGTCTATCGTCCCGATCTCTTTTTCGAGGGTGTCTGCCCTCCGCTATAGCTCCGGGCGTTCGATTGTTCGAAAGGCCAAGTCATTGGCCTTTCGTGTCCTTCGGCCATCACAATCTCACTCCCAGCGACTTGCCGCTTGCCGTGTCGAAGAAATGCGCTTGGGCCGGATCGATCCTGGCGAACACCTTCTGGCCGGGACCGGCGACGAAGCCGCTCTTGGTGCGTGCGCGCAGCATCTTTGAGCCGACCTTGAGATCGACAATGTCGAAGGAGCCAAGCGGCTCGACGATCTGCGTCTCGACCGGCAAAAACCCCTCCGTCGCCTCGCGGCGGATGAGAACGCCTTCCGGCCGGATGCCGAGCGCGAGCTGGCCGCCTGCATGGCCGTTGAGCTTCGACAGCAGCGCCCGCGGGAACTCGAAGCCGGCGGGAGCCCCGCCGACCGTCACCGAGACCGAGGACGCCGTCTCGGCGACTGCCGCATCGGCGACGTTCATCACCGGACTGCCGACGAATTGCGCCACGAACAGATTGGCCGGGTGCGAATAGACCTCGTCGGGCGAGCCGACCTGCTGCAGCACGCCTTCATGCATGATGACGATGCGGTCGGCGAGGCTCATCGCCTCGATCTGGTCGTGCGTCACATAGATGGTTGTCGACCCCTGCTTGATGTGCAGCCGCTTGATTTCCGCGCGCATCTCCTCGCGCAGCTTGGCGTCGAGCGCGCCGATCGGCTCGTCCATCAGCATGGCCTTCGGCCGCCGCACCAGCGCCCGGCCAATGGCGACGCGCTGCATGTCGCCACCCGAGAGCGCCGATGGCTTCTTGTCCAGCAGATCGGTGATTTGCAGCGTCTTGGCGACGGAGCGAACCTCGCTGTCGATCTCCGTCTTGCTCTTGCGCGTGGCGCGCAAGGGGAAGGCGATGTTCTCGTAGACGCTCATATGCGGATAGAGCGAGAACGACTGGAAGACCATGGCAATGTCGCGGTCGGCGGCCTTTAGATGCTGGATCGGTTTGCCGTCGATGAGGATGTCGCCCTCGTCGATCGTTTCCAGCCCGGCGATGGCCCGCAGCGTCGTCGTCTTGCCGCAGCCCGACTGGCCGAGCAGAACGATGAACTCGTTGTCGGCGATCTTGAGGTTCAGGTCCTTGATGACCTGGACGGCGCCGAAGAATTTCTGGACGCCGCGAAGCTCGATCTGGGTCAATGCTGTGCTCCCGGATTGCGCACCTGGCCGGTGCCGGCCTTTTCCTCAGGCGCGATCTTGGAGGTTACGTTGAAGCCGACCAGCCCGATCAGGATGATGGTCAGGCCATATGTGTGCAACAACAGGTTCCAGGGCTGGCAGAGTGCTATGATGCCGAGCACCATCAGCACCTGCGAACCGGGCTCCAGATATTTCTGGTTGATGGCACGAAAGCTCATTTGCGAATCGCTCCGAAGGACATGCCGCGCAGCAGATGGTTGCGGAGCAGGAACGTGAAGATCGCGACCGGCAGCAGGAATAGAAAGGTTCCGGCGGCGATCACCGTCCAGTCCGGCAGGCCCGAGCCGACCTGGCTCGGGATGAAGGGCGGTGCGGTCTGGGCGCGGCGGTTGGTCATGATCAGTGCGAAGGCATATTCGTTCCACGCGGTGATGAAGCAGAACACCGCGGTGGCGGCGATGCCGGTGGCCGCCTCGGGCAGCACGATCTTGAAGAAGGCCTCCATGCGCGTGTAACCGTCGACCAGGGCCGCCTCTTCATACTCTTTCGGTATCTCATCCATAAAACCCTTCATCAGCCACACCGAGAAGGACAGGTTGAACGCGGTGTAGAGGATGATCAGGCCCACATGCGTGTCGTTGAGGCCGACCGCCCGGTACATCAGGAACATCGGGATCGCCACCACCACCGGCGGGAGCATGCGTGTCGACAGGATGAAGAAGAGCAGGTCAGCCTCCCCCTTCACCTTGAAGCGCGAAAAGCCATAGGCGGTGAAGGTGCCCATGCCGACCGCCAGCACCGTGGAGGTGATGGCGATGATCAGCGAGTTCATGAAGCGGCTCGGATAGCCGGACCATTGCACCTGGCCCTTGCCGTCGCGCACGATCTTTTCACCGCCGTCGAAGACGACGCGCTCCCACCAGGGCGCTGCCGCATACTCTTCCGGCGTCGGCGCGCTGCGCAGTTGCGAGCGCTTGGTGAACAGTTTGACGAAGGGCGATATCTCCGGCTGGAACACCACCGTCGGCGGGATGGTCGTGGCAAGATTGCGCGGCTTGAACGCCGTCGAGGCGATCCAGTAGATCGGCGCCAGGAAGATGATCGTCACCAAAAGGACGACGACGATGGCGACGCGATTGAAGCCGATTTCGGAAGAAGTGCGGACGGCGGCCATCTCAGCGCTCCTTCACCTTGTTGAGGTATTTGACGTAGATGTTGGTGATAGCCAGCACCATGATCAGCACGATGTAGGCAAGCGCGCAGGAGCGCCCGGTCTGCCATTCCTGGAACGCCATCTTGTAGAGCCGGATCGAGATCACCTCGGTGGTTGGCTGGCTGGTCAGGATGTAGGCGAGATCGAAGGTCTTGAACGCCTCCATGGTGCGGAAGATGATCGCGATCATCAGAATCGGCGCGACCAGCGGCAGCGTAATGCGAAAGAAGGTATAGAACGAGCCGGCGCGGTCGATCGCCGCCGCCTCGTAGAGGTGCTTCGGCACTGCCGACAGGCCGGCAAGCGACAGCAGCATGACGAAGGGCGACCACATCCAGATGTCGGTGATGGCAACCGCGTAGAGCGCCATGTCAGGGTTGGACAGCCACTCGAAATTGCCGAGGCCGAGTGCATAGTTGATGACACCCCATGATGGATCATAGAGCAGTTTCCAGAACAGACCGACGACGGCCATCGACAGCATCATCGGCAACAGCAGCAGTGTCGTCAGCAGGCCCTTCAGCGGGATATCGCGGTTGAGCAGCAACGCCACGCCAAAGCCGACGATGACCTGACCGACCACGGAGACGATGACATATTTGGCGGTGATGGCGAAATTCGACCAGATGAACGGGTCGTTCAGCAGTTCGCGGTAATTCTGCAGTCCGACGAAATTGGCCGCCGCCGGGCTCGACGCGCGAAAGTCGGTGAACGAATAGCCGAGCGAATAGAGCAGTGGAAAGATGTTGAAGACGATCAGGAAAACGATCGTCGGAATGATGAAGAGATTTCGGATCGTGAGATCGCTCATGCCGCGGGTGGCGGAGCGCGAGTTGGGATCCAGCGTGGTCATGACTGCAGTGGCCAAGGCCAGTTCCTTCCTTGAGAAAAGAAAACGGAAGGGGTGGGCTCCCACCCCTTCCGAGCGTTAGTACCGCTTACTTCACGCGGTTGTACTTCTTGAACGTCGCGTTCCAGTCCGCGGCGAGCGCATCGAGCACTTCCTTGGCCGTGCCCTGATTGCCGGTGATGTACGGATAGACGCGTTGGTTCATCGCGATGAGCAGCTCGGCATATTCCGGCGTCGCCCAGAAGTCCTTCACCTTGAACATGGTTTCGTAGAAAGCCTTGTTGTAAGGCGTGGCGTTCTGGAATTCAGGCGACTCGAGCACCTTGGCACTTGCCGTGTAACCGCCGAGTTCCGCCCACTTCTTCTGCGTCTCGTCTTTGATGAACCATTCCAGGAACTTCATCGCCTCTTCCTTGTTGTTGGAATAGGAGATGACGGAGATGCCCTGGCCGCCGAGCGCGGCGAACTGGTCGCCGTTCGGGCCGGCAGGGTTGGCGAAGAAGCCTGTGTTCTTGGCATTCGGGTTCGAGGCTTCGTTGATGAGCGCCGGGAAGAAGGCGAAGTAGTTCATGCTCATCGCAGCCAGATTCTCGGTGATCGCCTGGTTGTCCTCGATGAAGAAGCTCTTGGCCCAACCAGGAGGTGTGAAGGAATAGAGTTCCTTGTAGACCTCGAGCGCCTTGACGTTCTGATCGGAGTTGATGATCCCGTCGACCTTGTAAGTGGCATAGTCGCCAAGTTCGCCGCCGTAGGAGAAGATGGCGTTCTCGACGCCCATCACCAGGGCATCATATGAATTGTCGGTGTAGATGGCGACGCCGTAGCGCTTCTGGTCGGGACGGTGGAAGAATTCGGCAATGTCGCGCAGCGCCTTGAAATCCTTCGGCACGCCGAGATCGTAGCCATACTTGGCCTTGAAGGCTTCCATTTCCTTGGGGTCCTCGAACCAGTCCTTACGGTAGGACCAGCCGACTGCGTCACCCTCGGCCGGGATCGACCAGTACTTGCCAGAGGCCGACGGATATTCGGCGTAGTACTTGACAGTCGCCGGCGCCATCACCTCCTTCAAATTATGCTTGTTGAAGAAGTCGGTAAGGTCGACATAGTGGCCCGCCTCGGATGCGGCACCGATCCACTGCGAGTCGCCGACCACCATGTCGTAGGCGCTGCCCTTAGCGTTGAACTCGGTGAATGCCTTGGTCTGGAAGTCGGACCAAGGTGTGGTTTCGACCGTGACCTTCACGCCGGTCTCGGCCTCGTAGAGATTGACGAGTTCCTGCAAATAGTTCGCCGGATCCCATTCCGCCCAGAATATGGTGAGTTCTTTGTCCTGCGCGTAAACGGACGTTCCGCAGGCAAGCGTTAAGCCGATACCAGCAAGTGCGCTGGTCACTAACTTGCGCATAATGATTTCCTCCCTTGTGCGCGTTCTACCTTATCGTGCGAGCCGGCAACGGGGCCGGCCCTGGTAGTTCCTCCCGTGATCGCACCTTCCCGGTTTCGAGCCTCCTCGCCCCTGCCGGAAAATGGATCGCAGCCCTCACTTTCGATCCGCTTTTCTGATCCAATCTGGTATTACCAATTTTGCATGCGCGTCAAGCCCTTTCTTGACAGCTTGACGTGGCCATTGCCATCGGATTCCGGCTTTATCTGCCTGTTTTACCAAGATTTTCCTACTCAGTGATATGATTGGGTATTGTCCGACACCCCACTCAACGGCTAAGATCAGTAGCGTGCATGCCAATCTGGTCGAACCAGATAGGCTCTATTTCATGACTGCCTTCGGATCGGGGCTGCCTCCTTCATCGACCGATTCCGCGACTGCCGCACGCACCAGCGCCCCGGCTGCCCACTGTGCGACCGCCCTCGTCCGGCGGCTGTCCAGTCCCCAGATATCCTTGAGCACAATCAGCACCTCGACGCCGAAGATCAGCGACAGCGCCTGCGCCAGCCGCTTGAAGTCGCGCGGCGGCAAACGGCTCTTGAGCGGCGCGATCGCATCTTTCAGCAAGTCGATGCGATGGCCGCGCGTAAAGGCGGGCTCAGCGCCCAGCGTGCCGGCCTGACGCCGCGCCCATTGATCGAGCGACAGCTTCAGTGCTGCCTTGAACGTGGCCTCGAAGGCCTCGATGCGCGGCATGGCCGTATCGAACAGCTCCGCGACCCGGCGCTCGGCATCGGCGGAGGTCGATTGCCAGGTGAGGATTGGCCCCAGCCCCTCGTCGACGACGGCCTGCACCAGTGCCGACTGGCTCGGGAAGTAACGATAGGCGGTGGCACGGGAAACCTCGGCCGCCTCGGCGACCTCGCTGACCGAGGGCGTGACGCCCGCCTGCATCAGCCTCGTTGCCGTCTCCAGCATCAGCCGTTTGGTCCGCGCGCGCGGCCCACGTTCGGGCACCGGGCCGGTTGCCCGTTCAGCGTCGTCGCTCGCAGTGGATTGTTGACGTGAGACATTCATACCAATACGATACGCGCGTCTCAAAAATTTGCAATGGTGTCCGCATCGTCGAGTGGCCCGGGCAATGAGCAATGGGGGCGGCATCGCGCCTGCCAGGATCGGGGGAGCGCAATGAAGCGTATCTATGTGGCGGGTACCGCGGACACGAAGGGCGAGGAGCTCGCCTTCCTGGCCGATGCGATCACTGCTGCGGGCGCCCTCGTTTGTCGTGTCGCTTTCGGAACGCGCGACGCAACCATCCCCGTCGATATCGGCGCGAGGGAAATCGCCGACCATCATCCCGGCGGCCGTGACGCCGTGCTCGGCGGCAATGACCGTGGCGCCGCGGTCGCCGCGATGGGCATCGCCTTCGCCCGCTTCGTCCAGTCGCGCGCCGACATTTCCGGCATCATCGGCATTGGCGGCGGCGGCGGCACCTCGATCATCACGTCGGGCATGCGCGCCCTGCCGCTCGGCCTGCCCAAGATCATGGTCTCGACGCTCGCCTCCGGCGATACCGCACCCTATGTCGATGTCTCCGACATCATCATGATGCCTGCGGTGACCGACATGGCCGGACTGAACCGGATCTCCCGTGTCGTGCTGCACAATGCCGCCCAGGCGATCGTAGGCATGGCAACCAAGCCGGCGCCGCCACCCGACGGCAAACCATCGATCGGCCTCACCATGTTCGGCGTCACAACGCCTTGCGTGACCGCCATCGCCGACCAGCTCCGTTCCAGATATGACTGCATGGTCTTCCACGCCACCGGCACCGGCGGCCGCAGCATGGAAAAGCTGGCCGACAGCGGCTTGCTGTCCGGTATCGTCGACATCACCACGACCGAAGTCTGCGATCTGCTGTTCGGCGGCGTGCTGCCGGCGACGGAGGATCGTTTCGGCGCCATAGTTCGCACGGGGCTGCCCTATGTCGGCTCCGTCGGCGCGCTCGACATGGTGAACTTCTGGGCGCCTTCGACCATTCCGGAGCCCTATCGCGATCGGCTGTTCTACGAACACAATCCCAATGTCACGCTGATGCGCACCACGGCGGACGAATGCCGCGCGATCGGCGAGTGGATCGGCACCAGACTCGCCCGCTGCGGAGGGCCGGTGCATTTTCTCATCCCGGAAAAAGGCGTCTCGGCGCTCGACATCGAAGGCGGCGCCTTCTTCAACCCGGAAGCCGACGCCGTTCTGTTCGATGCCATCGAGCGCACCATCGAACCCAACAGCAAGCGCCGCGTGACGCGCCTGCCGCTGCATATCAACGACCCGGAATTCGCAAAGGCTGCAACATCAGCCTTCCTCGACATCGCCAGACAGTGAGAGATCCAGAAAGATGCCCGCCATACCGCGCAAGGATATACTGAAGAAATTCAGGGGAATGATCGCCAAGAGCGTGCCGATCGTCGGCGGCGGCGCCGGCACCGGCCTGTCGGCGAAAGCCGAGGAGGCTGGCGGCATCGACCTCATCATCATCTACAATTCCGGCCGCTACCGCATGGCCGGGCGCGGCTCGGCCGCCGGCCTGCTCGCCTATGGCAATGCCAACGAGATCGTCAAGGAAATGGCCTACGAGGTGCTGCCGGTGGTCAGACACACGCCTGTGCTGGCCGGCGTCAACGGCACCGACCCGTTCGTCATCATGCCGCTGCTGCTGGCAGAGCTGAAGACCATGGGCTTTTCCGGCGTGCAGAACTTTCCCACCATCGGCCTGTTCGACGGCAGCATGCGGCAAAGCTTCGAGGAAACCGGCATGGGCTTCGGGCTCGAGGTCGACATGATCGCCGAGGCGCACAAGCTCGATCTCTTGACCACGCCCTATGTCTTCAACCCCGACGAGGCCCGCGCC
>NZ_RZPQ01000222.1:0-7798 GCF_003999135.1 Mesorhizobium sp. M7A.F.Ca.CA.004.06.1.1
ATCATATCGTGTCGTGGACGTCGCTGCCGGTCGGCGTCGTCTCGCTGGCCGAGCGCTTTGGCGGCCGCACGGTGACGCGCGAGATCTTCGCCGCCATGGTCGACGACGTTGCCGGCCGGCTGGCCAGCTTCGACGGTCGCGATCGGCTGAGCCATCTCAAGGCCAGTCCGAATTTCCATCTGCTGGGCACGTCCGGAACCGTGACGACGCTGGCCGGTGTCCACCTTGAGCTCGAGCGCTACGATCGCCGCCGTGTCGATGGGCTGTGGATGGACCGCGACAGCGTCGATCGCATGGTCGAAAGACTGGTTGGCTGGGATTTCCAGCAGCGCTGCGCCAACCCTTGCATCGGTGCCGATCGCGCCGATCTGGTGCTGGCCGGCTGTGCTATCCTCGAGGCGATCCGCGCCGTGTGGCCGTCCGAGCGGCTGCGAGTCGCCGATCGTGGCCTGCGCGAAGGTATTTTGAGCGAACTGATGGCCGATGATGGCGTCTGGCGCAACGATGGGCGTGGCAGAGCGTGAGCCCGAACCGAAGAAATAAGCAATGACCAAGAAACCGGAAAAACCAGGATCAGCCAGCATTCGTGTGCTGAAGACGCGGATCAAGAAGAAGAGCGGGCTGAAGGAATCGTCGCGCCGCTGGCTGCAGCGCCACATCAACGATCCCTATGTCCAGCGCTCCAAGGCTGACGGCTATCGCTCGCGCGCGGCCTACAAGCTGATCGAGATCGACGACAAGCATCATCTCCTGAAACCCGGCATGAAGGTGATCGATCTCGGCGCCGCCCCCGGCGGCTGGTGCCAGGTCGCCGCCGCGCGGACGAAATCGACGGCCGACAAGCCGCATGTCATCGGCATCGACTATCTGGAAA
Organism: Mesorhizobium sp. M7A.F.Ca.CA.004.06.1.1; assembly: GCF_003999135.1. Lineage (NCBI taxonomy): Bacteria > Pseudomonadati > Pseudomonadota > Alphaproteobacteria > Hyphomicrobiales > Phyllobacteriaceae > Mesorhizobium > Mesorhizobium sp. M7A.F.Ca.CA.004.06.1.1. Next base: position 875 of record NZ_RZPQ01000222.1, read on the forward strand.
TGGACGCCGTGCCAGGCGCCCCGGTGCTGCTGATGGATTTCCTCGATCCGCTGGCGCCGCAGAAGCTGGCCGAGGCGCTGGGTGGGGATCCGGACATCGTGTTGTCCGACATGGCGGCACCGACCACCGGCCACAAGCGGACCGACCATATCCGCACCATGCATCTGTGCGAGGTGGCGGCCGATTTTGCGCTGTCGGTGCTGAAGCCGGGTGGGCATTTCCTCGCCAAGACCTTCCAGGGCGGCGCCGAAAACGAGCTGCTCTCGATGCTCAAGAAGAACTTCCGCTCCGTCCATCACGTCAAGCCGCCGGCGTCGCGGGATGAATCGGTCGAGCTCTATTTGCTGGCCAAGGACTTCAAGGGGCGAGAGGCCGGTCCGCCGTCAGGCGGATCGGAACGTCCAGTGGACGTTCCGAAGGCCTCGAGCGCCCGGAGCCATAGCGAAGGGCCGGGGGACGCCGACGACTGACAGGGCACCGCCGGTCCGCCGTCGGGCGAATCGGGCCGTCCAGAAGGCGAGGCCGAAGCGTAGCTGCCATCAGTTGCCGGGTGGGCTCACCGTTTCCAGCGTCTTGGGTGTTGTCAGCCGGCCGTGACCGGAGATGGCGTTGCCGGCATCGGGTGCCAGCCGGACGAAGGATAGCGATGCCGCCGCCGAGACCGCTGCAACGATGAAGAAGGCAATGTGGAAGTCGTCCAGCGACAGCGGGCCGCCATGGATTGACGTCGATACTTCCAGGATTCCGCCGGCCAGCGCCACGCCGAGCGCGACCGACAACTGCTGGAACACCGCTGTAATCGGCGTCGCCTTGCTGGTGTCTTCAGCCGAAACCTCGGCATAGGCGAGCGCATTGACGCCAGTGAAGAACATCGATCGGATGAAGCCGCCGACGAGCAGCATGGCCAGCATCAAGAGATAAGGTGTGTCGGGTGTGAACAGGCCGTTGATGGCGATCGAGGCGGCGGCGACCAGCGAACCGACAACCAGCACGCGGCGGAAGCCGGCGACGCGGAAGATCAGCGCGGTGACGAATTTCATGCCGATGGCGCCGATTGCAGAGACGAAGGTGATCATGCCGGACTGGAACGGCGTCAGCCCAAAACCGATCTGGAACATCAGCGGCAGCAGGAACGGCACAGCACCAATGCCGATGCGGAACAGTCCGCCGCCAAGCACCGAGGAGCGGAACACCTGGTTGCGGAACAGTTCGAGCGCCAGCAGCGGGTTTTTGGCGCGCCGCGCGTGCAGCAGATAGAGCGCCCCCGACACGAGGCCGACCGTTACGGTGGTGACACCGACGATTGGCGGCAGATAGGGCAAGCTGACCACCGACAGGCCAAACACCACCCCGGATGCCGCCAGCCCGCTCAGCACGAAGCCGATGAAATCAAGTGGCGGGGTCTGCGCGGGTTCGGTCTCCGGCAGGAAACGTGTTGCCAGCCAGATGCCGACCACGCCGATCGGCACATTGATCAGGAAAATCCAATGCCAGGTGAAATAGGTGGTGATGAAGCCACCGACCGGCGGTCCGACCAGCGGCCCGACCAGCGCCGGAACGGTCAGCCAGGACATCGCCGCGACGAGTTCGCTTTTCGGTGTCGCGCGCACCAGCACCAGCCGCCCGACCGGCGTCATCATGGCGCCCCCAATGCCTTGCAGAAAGCGGGAGACCACAAAAGCTGGCAGCGAACCGGAGAGCGCACAGGCTATTGAGCCGACGATGAAGACCGCGATCGCGGCACGAAAGATATTCTTGGCGCCGAAACGGTCTGCCATCCAGCCGCTGATCGGAATAAAGATCGCCAGCGAGACGAGATAGGCGGTCAGCGCCAGCTTGAGCGCGATCGGACTGGTGTGGATGTCGACGGCGATCGCCGGCAGCGATGTCGCAATGACGGTCGAATCCATGTTTTCCATGAAAAGGGCGACCGCCAGGATGAGCGGGATGGTGCGGTTCACAAAACGCGTCCGACTTGATTCTTTTACGGTTGACCGGGAGGCAAGCCAACATGCAGGGCGGTTATCATGGGCCGGCTCTGATGTCGCATTAATTTGCTGTCACTTTTGTGCGACTGCGGGGAGACAGGCAGTTCGCTTGGCCTGCCGCCGTGCCTAAATCAGAACTGCCGGGACGGCCAAGGTCTTCTCGTTCCGTCTCCAGGCGCTGGCCAAGCAGCAAAGAATAGCTTGCGAATGGCGATGTGTCACATTATTGTAGTGTATATAACTACTATATGGACTTTGTCATGGAAGAAGCCGTTTCGGCAGCCGATGCCAACCGCAAGTTCTCTCTCATCCTGCGCGGTGTTCGCGAAGGACAGAGCTACGTCGTGACCAGTCACGGACGCCCGGTCGCGCGAATAGTGCCCGCCGATCGACAGCAGGGTGTGGCTTCCCGCTCGCGCGTAGCGTTGTTGTCGCGCCTCGAGCGCCAGCCTGTTTTGGATGTCGGGCGCTGGACCCGTGGCGAGCTCTACGAGGACGAGCGATGAAGGTTGCGCTCGACACCAATGTCCTTGCCTGCGCGGAAGGGGTCAACGGTGCCGAGAAGCGCGATATTGTTCTTGAACTGCTGCGCAACCTACCGCAAGAGGCTGCTGTTATTCCTGTTCAGGTCCTTGGTGAGCTGTACAACGTTCTCGTCCGCAAGGCCGGAAGACCGCCTGTAGAAGCCCGGGATGCCCTTCTGGGCTGGCGCGACGCGTTTCCAGTTGCCGCGACAGTGCAAGACGTAATGATGATGGCGGCTGATCTGGCTACGGACCACCACTTCAGCATTTGGGACGCGGTCATTCTGTCCACCGCTTCCCAAACCGGTTGTCGGATGCTCCTTTCGGAAGACCTGCAAGATGGCTTCACATGGGGTGGGGTAACTGTCGTCAGCCCTTTCGCATCGCCGCGTCACGTTCTGCTCAATGCTCTCTTGGGGGAGTCTTCTGGATAGAACGCGAAACACCGAGACGATCGGCTTTTCATTGGCGCTTGGACGTGGTACCAGCCAGCGCCAATCCTGAAAGGGAAGAAACGAGTCGGCGCTGTCCATTCCGGTCCAGCGCTTTTTTGTATTCCCCCACCGCGTTTTATATTCAAGGGACTGGCCATGGCAAAAATCATCGAAACGTCCACTGGCGCATTGGCGCTGACCTTTGACGACGTGCTGCTGCAGCCCGGCCATTCCGAGGTCATGCCCGGCGAGACCGATGTCCGCACCCGCATCGCCGGCGACATCGACCTCAACGTGCCGATCCTCTCGGCGGCGATGGACACCGTCACCGAGGCCAGGCTCGCCATCGCCATGGCCCAAGCCGGCGGCATTGGCGTCATCCACCGCAATTTCTCGCCGGCCGAACAGGCCGAGCAGGTGCGGCAGGTCAAGAAATTCGAATCCGGCATGGTGGTCAATCCTGTCACCATCGGCCCCGACGCGACGCTCGCCGACGCGCTGGGCCTGATGCGCAGCTATTCGATCTCGGGCATTCCGGTGGTCGAGAATGGTGGCACTGGCGGCCACAAGGTCGGGCGGCTGATCGGCATCCTGACCAATCGCGACGTGCGCTTTGCCTCCGATCCGGCGCAGAAGGTCCATGAGCTGATGACCCGTGACAACCTGATCACGGTCAAGGAGAACGTCGACCAGGACGAGGCCAAGCGGCTTCTGCATCAGCACCGCATCGAAAAGCTGGTTGTCGTCGACAGGCAGGGCAACTGCGTCGGATTGATCACCGTCAAGGACATCGAGAAGTCGCAGCTCAACCCGCACGCCAGCAAGGACGCACAGGGCCGCTTGCGCGCCGCCGCGGCCACCAGCGTCGGCGATGACGGCTATGAACGCGCCGAACGTCTCATCGATGCCGGCGTCGACCTTCTGGTGATCGACACCGCGCATGGCCACTCGCAACGCGTGCTCGACGCGGTGACGCGCGCCAAGAAACTCTCCAACTCGGTTCGCATCCTGGCCGGCAACGTCGCCACCGCCGCGGGCACGCAGGCGCTGATCGACGCCGGTGCCGACGCCGTCAAGGTCGGCATCGGTCCGGGCTCCATCTGCACCACCCGCATCGTCGCCGGCGTCGGCGTGCCGCAGCTCTCGGCGATCATGTCGGCGGTCGAGACGGCGCACAAATCCGGCGTCTCGGTGATCGCCGATGGCGGCATCAAATATTCCGGCGATCTGGCCAAGGCGCTCGCCGCCGGCGCAAGTGCGGCCATGATCGGCTCGCTGCTGGCCGGGACCGACGAAAGCCCGGGCGAGGTCTATCTGCACCAGGGCCGCTCCTTCAAGGCGTATCGCGGCATGGGCTCGGTCGGCGCCATGGCCCGCGGCTCCGCCGATCGCTACTTCCAGGCCGAGGTGCGCGACACGCTGAAATTGGTCCCTGAAGGCATCGAGGGGCAGGTTCCCTACAAGGGACCTGTGTCTGGCGTGCTGCACCAGCTTGCGGGCGGCTTGAAAGCCGCTATGGGTTATGTTGGTGGCCGCGACCTTGCCGATTTCCGCGAGCGCGCCACCTTTGTGCGCATATCCAATGCCGGACTTCGTGAAAGCCACGCCCATGACGTCACGATTACCCGCGAAAGCCCGAACTATCCCGGTGGAGCCTGACCAGTACGGGCTCGGGCGGAACCTGACGGCAACGATCCTGCGGCTGTCTCGCCACGCAGGCGCGCTCTGTTTCCTGTCGGCGGTGGTTTTCATCGCCATGACGGCTTTGGAATTCTTCTATTTCCGCCAGTTGAGCGGCGGCTTGCCGTCGCTCGACATGCGCATTTTAGGGTTTACGCCGGACGAAGGCATGGCCTGGCTGACAGCGCTCGGCCGGCGCGGCGGCGAGATCATTCTCGTCTGGCACTATCTGACCTTCGACCTGTTGTTCCCGGCGCTGCTGTCGGTCACGCTGGTCAGCCTCATCCTGGCCACCGGCCGGCGATTGAAGGCTTTCCGCGTGCTGCCGGCGCAGCTGCAGTCGATTTTCGCGTTGGTCCTGGTGCTTCCCTACACGCTTGCACATTACGTTCAGAACTTTGCGGTGGCGCGGCTTCTGTCCGATTTCCTGTCGGCCAACCCGGACTCGCTGTCTTTCGCCTCGGCGCTCACCGTCACCAAATTCGCGCTTTTCGCCATACCGGTGATCGTCATCGCGGCCTTCTGGCTGGCGGGCCAGAAACGCCAGGCCTGATGCCGCACGCGAAGCCCAACCGGGCAGGGGGCACTTGATGAACCAGACCACGATCTTCTGGCCCGTTCTCGCGCATGTGCTGCTGATCTACATCGTCTACTGCGTCCTGGGTCGTCGCAGATACGGCGCAATAAGGTCAGGCGAGGCGAAGGCCGGTCAGTTCAAGGTGCGTTCGGCCGAACCGGCCTCCAGCGTCACCGTTGCCGCCAATCTCACCAACCAGTTCGAACTGCCGGTGCTGTTTTACGTGCTGTGCCTGACGCTGCACCTGACCAACGGCGTCAACTATCTGACCTTGTCGCTGATGTGGATTTTCGTCGCGTCCCGCTATTTCCATGCCTGGATTCACCTGACCAGCAACAATCTGCTGCTGCGCAGCCGGTCATTCTTCGTCAGTGCGGTGATTCTCCTGCTGGGATGGATCTGGTTCGCGCTGCACCTGCTCGGCGCGGTCTGAGCAGAGCGCTTCTGCCTTCTCCCACAGGGGAGAAGGGAAGTCCGTTCGCCTAAAGGTCGAACACCGCGATCTTGCGCTTGTCGAACTTGATGCCGATCTCGCCGCGTACCAGCTTGAGCGCGGCCTCGCCGAACACCGCGCGCCGCCAGCCTTGCAGCGCCGGTACGTCGGCTTCCTCGCCCTCGGCGGCGATACGGTCGATGTCGTCGCTGGAGGCCAGCACCTTGGAAGCGACGCCCTCCTTTTCGGCAACGATCCGCAGCAGCACCTTCAACAGTTCCGCCGCGGCGCTCGAGCCCTCGGGCGGCTGGAAACTCTTTGGCAGTTTCGGCATCTCTTCCTTGGGCAAGGCAAGCGCGGTGTTGACCGCGCCAAGCAGCGCCGTTGCCGTCGACGAGCGCTCCCAGCCCTTCGGCGTCGTGCGCAGCTTGCCGAGGGCTGCCGCGTCGCGCGGCGCCTGCTGCGCCACCTCGTAGATCGCGTCGTCTTTCAGAACGCGGCCGCGCGGCACGTCACGTTCGCGCGCCTCGCGCTCGCGCCACGCCGCCACGCCCTGCACGATCGCCAGTTCCTGCGGTTTGCGCAGCCGCATCTTCAACCGCTTCCAGGCGTCCTCGGGGTGCGGATCATAGGTTTCGCGCGAGGTCAGGACCTCCATTTCCTCGTTGAGCCAATGGGCGCGGTTTTCCCGCTCCAGTTCGGCGCTGAGGTGTTGGTAGACCTCGATGAGATGCGTGACGTCGGCCAGCGCATAGTCGAGCTGCTTGTCGGAAAGCGGCCGGTGGCGCCAGTCGGTGAAACGCGATGACTTGTCGAGCCGCGCACCGGTGATGCGCTGCACGAGCTGATCGTAGGAAACACTGTCGCCGAAGCCGCAGACCATCGCCGCCACTTGCGTGTCGAACACCGGATGCGGAACCAGATCGCCGAGGTGGACGATGATTTCGATATCCTGCCGCGCGGCGTGGAAGACTTTGACCACCGCCTCGTTGGCCATCAGCCTGAAGAACGGCTTCAGGTCGATATCGGGAGCCAGCGGATCGATCAACGCCGTCACGCCGGGTGCGGCCATCTGTATGAGGCACAGGATCGGCCAAAACGTCGTTTCTCGTATGAATTCGGTGTCGACGGTGACGAAATCCGACTTTTCGAAAGCGGCGAGAACGGTCTCGAGTTCTTTCTGGGTGGTGATGACGTGCATCAAATCGCTTTTGACAGGAGTAAGGTCTTCCTAGATTTCAGCCGCCGGGGCTTTCGTCAAGCTTTGGCACCGCCATCGTCAGGTTCC
>NZ_RZPQ01000223.1:0-7793 GCF_003999135.1 Mesorhizobium sp. M7A.F.Ca.CA.004.06.1.1
TTCCTGAACGGCAAACGTCGAAGGCGGCCGGCTGGTCGCGGCGCACGGCCGCTTTTTCGTTGGTGCTGCTGCTGACGGTCTTCGTCGGCCATCGCTTCGATCTCGTCGAAACACCTGTCTTTCTGTGGGTGCTCGGCATTGTCGCGCTGCTGGCGGCGATGGCGCTGTTGTTTGCCGGGTTTGCCTTTTCGCGGCTGTGGAATTTCGGCGACCGCGGCGGCCGCGACCTGACGGGCGGCGCGCTGCTGGCATTGCTGGTGCTCGCACCCTACGGCGTCGCCGCCTACTGGGCGACGATCTATCCGCCGCTCAGGGATATCTCGACGGATTTCGACGAACCGCCGGCGCTCGACGTGAGCGACCGGACGAAGGATATGAACGTGCTTGCGCCGTCGACGCCTGGGGAACAGCGGCTGCAGGCCGATAGCTATCCGCTGGTCAGCGCACGCAGCTACGACCTGCCGTTCGAGACTGTCGTCAATGCCGTCGAAACCGTACTCGACCGGCGCGACTGGGAGCTGTCGGAGCCCTATCCCGATCTCGCCGGGCAAAGCGAGGTGACCATCACCGCCGTCGCCAAGGGCTTCGTGATCGGCCTTCCCGCCGATGTGGCGATCCGCGTGACGGACGATGGCGACACGGTCATCGTCGATATGCGGTCGGCATCCCGCTACGGCCGCTACGACCTTGGCGACAATGCCGCGCGCATCACCGAATTCCTGGCGGAGCTCGACCAGGAAGTCGCCGGTCAGGTCGGCGCCGCGCCAGCCGAATAAGGCTTCGGCACTTAGCAGCGGTCCAGGTTGGCCTATCCGGCCGGCGTGAAAATGCCGTCGATGGCCGGTGCGCCGTCTGTCGTGACCAGACCGCGCGCCGTCAGATCCTCGAGATGGGCAAGCACCGACAATCCGGCGGCGCCATGCAGCCGCGGGTCGGTGTCCCTGTAGATCGCCTTGACCATGTCCACGATCGTCCGGTCGCCTTCTCTGACCCGCTCCAGAATGGCGCGCTCGCGCATCTTGCGATGCGTCTTCAACCCGCGCATGAAAGCGCGCGGTGCTGTCACCGGCCCGCCATGTCCTGGCAACAGCAAGCGGTCCCCGCGTTCGATCAAGCGGTCCAGCGAGGCCATGTAGTCGGCCATCGCTCCATCCGGCGGGGCGACGATGGAGGTTGCCCAGGCCATGACATGATCGGCCGAAAACAGGATGCCGGTTCCCTGCAGCGCGAACGCCGCATGATTGGCGGTGTGGCCCGGGGTCAGAACCGTCCTGATCGACCAGCCGTCGCCGTCGACCACCTCGCCGTCGGGCAGGGCGACATCAGGGATGAAAGCCGTGTCGGCACTGGCATCGAGCGCATTGGTCTCGCCGATATGCAGGGCTCTTGCCGGCCGGTGCGGCCCCTCTGCCAGCACGAGGGCGCCGGTGCGCTCTTTCAGCCGGGCCGCCAGCGGGGAGTGGTCGCGATGCGTGTGGCTGACGAAGATATGGCTGACCGGCCGGCCTGCGATCACCTCGATCAGGGTCCGCAGATGCGCCTCGTCCTCCGGCCCCGGATCGATCACCGCCAGCGTATCGCGGCCAACAACGTAGCTGTTGGTGCCGTGAAAGGTGAAGGGGCTTGGATTGCGGGCCGTGATGCGCTGGACATCGGGCGCGACATTCACCCCCTGGCCATAGAAGGGGTCGAAGCCGGTATCGAATTTCAGTGCCATGCATCGGTGCCTTGTTTCGGGAAACGGCAAAACCGATTGCCGCACAACACGCAAGCCAATATAGGAGGATGTGAGGCCGCGAACATCGGAGTGCGGCAATCGGATTGGGGAAATACCATGGCAATTGCAACTACGATGCGTCCGCTTGTTTCTCTGGCTCTGCCGCAAAACGGCGCGGCGCGGCTGGCAACGCAGCTTTTCCTGGCCATCGCCGGAACGCTTGTGCTGACACTGTCGGCCAAGACCAAGGTAATGCTCGGGCCGGTCGACATTTCGATGCAGACGCTGGCCGTGCTGCTGATCGCCGCCGCCTTCGGCATGCGTCTCGGCGTCGCCACCCTGCTGCTCTACATGGCCGAGGGCGCCATGGGCTTCCCCGTCTTCCAGAGCACGCCTGAAAAGGGTCTCGGCATTGCCTACATGCTCGGCTCGACCGGCGGCTATCTCGCCGGCTTCGTGGTCATGGCGGCAATTGTCGGCTGGGCGGCGGATCGCGGCTGGGACCGCCATCCAATCAAGCTTTTCAACGCCATGCTGGTTGGCGAAGTCGTCATGATGGCAATGGGCTTTGCCTGGCTGGCGCTGCTCATCGGTCCGGAAAAGTCGTGGCAGTTCGGCGTCGTGCCGTTCATCGTCGGCGACCTGATCAAGGTGGCGCTCGCGGCAAGCCTGGTGCCGGCCGTCTGGACGCTGCTGAAGCGCGGCTGAAGCGCGCGATCGAAGAAACGGCCAGGGGCAATCAAGCCACTGGCCGGAGCGGCGTCACTGGCGGATTTCCGGTCTGATGTCCGCCAACCTCGATAGATTGTCGGTTATATCGCCCTAGACGCTGCGACATCTTCAGTAATGATCATTAAGTCGCTTTATTAGCCCAGGCTTTTCAATTTCCCGAACTGTTGATCTGAGAAATAGATGCTTGCTGGCGCGGCCGCGCTGTCGTAGCTCTTGGTCTTCGACTGTATCGAATCGCCGGGGGGCGAGACGTCCGATTCGTTGTTGTGAACGATCAGGTCAGATGCACTATCGCGCTGGTCTGTCGCCGATACGGCAGCTTCGGGGAAGGGGGGAAGACGTTGAATGTCGCAGCGTCGACTATTGTCGGAAGCCGGCACTTCCTGTTCAGGATTCGGTTTCAACTGCTTGGCGGACTGACATTCGCGATTTTTGCGCCGGCGATCATCCGGATTGTCTTCAATCCTGAATTCATCTATTCGGCCAATCTTCAGGTAACAGTAGCCGCTGCGGTCATCGCGCACCTTGTGGGCTTCTTGTCTTATCGCCGCATCGGAAATTTCCCGGGCGTGGCCGCGGCAAGTTACATCTTGCCGACATTTGCCCTGTCCTACGGGGCTGTTTTCCTGACCATCTTCTTTTTTCGGTTCGAGTACAGCCGGTTTCAGGCTGCCGCCAGTTTCACGCAGTCCACGCTCTGGTACTTCGGCCTGAGCCTGTTGACGCGGCGTCTCGATCCGTACCGGCTCGTGGTGATTCCCGGCGGAGATGTCGAGCGCCTCAAGACGTTACCGGGTGTGCATTGGTTTTGGATCAAGTCGACCAGTACGATAATCGAAAGAGCCAGCGGCGTGGTCGTTGATCTGCGTGCCGATCTTGGCGCGGAATGGGAACGATACATCGCGGATCGGGCCCTTTCGGGAACGCCCGTATACCACGTCAAGCAGGTCAGAGAGTCGCTGACCGGTCGGGTCGAGATCGAGCACCTGTCGGAAAACACGCTTGGTTCGCTCAATCCGAACCAGGCCTATCTCAAGATCAAGCAGGCGGTCGACTGGGTCTCGGCACTTGTCTTGATCATCGTTCTTTCCCCCGTTCTGGCGTTGATAGCGCTGCTGATCCGGCTGGATTCCGATGGTCCTGCGCTGTTTCGCCAGCAACGCATGGGCTACCGGGGCAAGATCTGCACGGTCTACAAGTTTCGCTCGATGCGCCAGCACTCTGGCGCCGGCAGCGACAAGGAAAGGGCGATCACCAGGCACGACGATGACCGCATCACCAGAGTCGGGCGTTTCCTGCGAAAATCCAGGATCGACGAACTGCCGCAGGTCATCAACATCCTGCGTGGCGAAATGAGTTGGATCGGACCGCGGCCGGAAGCTGTCGTGCTGTCGCAGTGGTACGAGGCTGAGCTGCCATTCTACCGCTACAGGCATATCGTCAGGCCGGGCATAAGTGGGTGGGCACAAGTAAATCAGGGGCATGTGGCTGCCGTCGATGACGTTATGGGAAAATTGCACTATGATTTCTATTACATAAAGAACTTTTCGCCTTGGCTGGACGTTTTGATAACTCTCAAGACGCTGAAAACGATGCTTACCGGCTTTGGTGCGAGATAACCAATGCGAAGCATGGCTCTGGAATAGCAAGCGCAGGAAGCAGATGGATCTCGCCTCCAGGAAAATAGCGATCATCGGGCTTGGCTATGTCGGCCTGCCGCTGGCGGTCGCCTTCGGCGCCGGCAGGGATGTCGTCGGTTTCGACATCGACCAGTCGAGGGTGGACGCGCTGAGGCGTGGCGACGACCATACGCTGGAAGCCAGCAGCGATGAGATCAGTGCTGCGTCGCGGCTGACATTCACCACCGACAAGGCCGCTCTGCGCGATTGCGGGATTTTCATCGTCACGGTTCCGACGCCGATCGACAGGGCCAACCGTCCGGATCTGAAACCGCTGATCATGGCATCGACTTTGGTCGGTGAGGTCATATCGCCAGGCGCGGTGGTGATCTTCGAATCGACGGTCTATCCCGGCTGCACGGAAGAGGTGTGCGCGCCGCTGATCGAGAAACATTCGGGCCTGCGCTACAATGAGGGGTTCTTCCTCGGCTACAGTCCCGAGCGCATCAATCCGGGCGACCGCGAGCATCGGTTGCAAACGATCGTCAAGGTCACCAGCGGCTCGACGCCGGAAGCGGCCGAAGGTATCGATGCGCTCTATGCCTCGATCGTGCCGGCAGGCACACACCGTACCTCGAGCATTGCGGTCGCCGAAGCGGCCAAGGTCATCGAGAACACTCAGCGCGACCTCAACATCGCGCTGATGAACGAGCTGTCGCTTATCTTCGGCAAGCTCGGCATCGACACGTCCGAAGTGCTGGAAGCCGCCGGCACCAAATGGAATTTCCTGCGCTTCACGCCTGGTCTCGTCGGCGGCCACTGCATCGGCGTCGATCCCTACTATCTCACCCACAAGGCCCAGGAACTCGGCTATCATCCGGAGGTGATTCTTGCTGGCCGCCGTATCAATGACGGCATGGGTCGGCACGCGGCGGATCAGACGGCCCGCCTGATGATGCGCAAGGGAATACCTGTCGTTGGCAGCCGGATTCTGGTGATGGGCGCGGCCTTCAAGGAAAATTGCCCGGACCTGAGGAATTCCAAGGTCGCCGATATCGTTGCCCAACTGAAGGAATACAACGCCGGCATCGACATATGGGACCCCTGGGTCGACGCGCAGGAATGCGCGCGTGCCTTCGGCGTGGCCAGCATGAAGGACATTCCCGACATGCGTTATGACGGCGTTATCGTGGCCGTCGGCCACAGGCAGTTCCGCGCGTTGGGCGTCGACGGCCTGATGGCGCTTTGCAAGACCCCGGGCGTCATCTACGACATCAAGGGTCTGTTCCCCAGGCATGTCACGGATGGGCGTTTCTGATGAAGGTTCTGGTCACCGGCGCGGCCGGCTTCATAGGATATCACGTAGCGAAGCGGCTGCTGGAGCGCGGTGACGAGGTCGTCGGCATCGACAACGTCAACGACTATTACGATCCGCAGATCAAGGAGGCGAGGCTGCGGCTTCTGAACGAGGCGAGCCGTAAGACCAATGCCGGCTATCATTTCATCCGCGGCAATCTCGCCGACAAGAGCGTGGTCGACGCCTGCTTTGCCGACCATGCATTCGACCGGGTGATCCATCTCGCCGCCCAGGCCGGGGTTCGCTACAGCCTGGAAAACCCGCATGCCTATGTCGAAAGCAACATCATCGCCTACACCAACGTGCTGGAGGCCTGCCGCAACAGCGCCGTCGCGCACCTGACCTATGCCAGCACGTCGAGTGTCTACGGCGCCAACACCGACATGCCGTTTTCCGAGCATCGTCCGGCCGACCATCCGCTGCAGTTCTACGCCGCGACCAAGCGCGCCAACGAGCTGATGGCGCACAGCTACAGCCATCTGTTCCGATTGCCGACGACCGGTCTTCGCTTCTTCACGGTGTATGGTCCCTGGGGGCGCCCGGACATGGCGCTGTTCCTGTTCACCAAAAACATCCTTGCCGGTGAGCCGATCAAGCTGTTCAACAACGGCAACCACACGCGCGACTTCACCTATGTCGATGACATCGCCGAAGGCGTGATCCGCGCCAGCGACAGCCCGGCCACGGGCAATGCCGCCTGGGACTCCAGCCGTCCGGATCCGGCCACAAGCAGCGCCCCCTGGCGCATCTTCAACATCGGCAACAACAACCCGGTGAAGCTGACCGCCTATGTCGAGGCGCTGGAAAACGCGCTGGGCCGCAAAGCCATCGTCGAACTCTTGCCGCTGCAGCCCGGCGACGTGCCCGATACCTTCGCCGACACCTCGGCGCTGGAGCAGGCGGTCGGCTACCGCCCGGCGACGACGGTGACCGAGGGCGTCGGGCGGTTCGTCGAGTGGTACAAGGCGTATTTTGCGCGGGGATAGGGTTCGGCGTTTCCCGGCTGATCCGCGCTGTTCCATGATCACTTAACCAGGAGCAGATGGAATCGATACGGCTCGCAAACAGGCAGTCTGCAATCCATTGCAGTCCCAGGCGCTACTGAGCGTCTGCATCCCCACGTTCAATCGGCGGGATCGCGTTGCGGCGCTGGTTCAGCAACTGTTGCGTACGGACTGTCCGTTGCAGATATGCGTCCATGTCGACGGTTCGACCGACGGAACGAACGAAGCGCTTGCGGAAATCGCGTCTCGCGATGCCAGTTTGGTGGTCACCACCGGCCCGAATGACGGCAGAGGCCGTGCGATGTTTTCGGCGATTGCTTCCGCCACTGGCGACTATTGCATGGTCTTCGATGATGACGACGATCTCTTCACCGATCGCTTGCCGGAGGTCTGTGAGCACCTCTCGCAGAGAGGTGTCGATCAGAAGATTGCGGGTTTTGTGTTCTCGATGGCTCTTGGCCACCCAGAGACCGCAGCAGAGCCGTTTCCGTCGGAACGGACAAACCTGATAAAGATGCGGGCCGACGAACGGGTGGTCGGCGACAAGAAGGAGGTCATCAAAACTCCTTTGCTTAAACGGGTTGCCGTGCCCCCAGCGGGGCGGTTCCGCCGCGTTCCAACATCTCTTCTCTGGTCCAGATTGGCGATCGAATACGACGTTATCTGTGTCAATGTCGAGATTGGACGAAAACGATATTTGCCGGAGGGGATGACGGCAAGGATTCGGCTTCTTCAGCGACAAAATGCATACCCGATGTTGTTGCTGAACTTGAACTACATCAAGGCGTTCTGGCTAGGACGATATCGGTCGGTTCGGTTCCTGGGCAAGGCGGTTCTTGCCTGTTTGAGCTTTGGTGTCTTGAGTTTCCCGTTCTTGCTCAAGAGGTCATTCGTGCGGGTGACTTCATGAAAGAAGCCAGCTTGTGGAAGTTGGTGGAAGCCATCGTAATACGAATTGTTCCTGGTCTTCTGAACATAGCGACGTTGCTGTACATCGGCAGCCATCTGGAGACTGGACAGTACGGTATTTTCAGCACGACGATTGCGACAGTTTCATTTATTTCGACACTTGTTTTTGGAGTCGCGACCTATTCGATAATGCCGATTTCCGCAAAAATGCATGCCGCGGGAATGGGTAGAGAGTACGTATCGTCCATTTTGACCGTGCTCGCAGTTGTGGCGTTGTTTGTCGTCCTGGCTGGACTGGCACTGACGTGGCTGGGATTTGGCAATGCCGTTGCCGCGACCATCATCGTTTCTTTCGGCTTGCACACCGCACTTCAAGAGATTTTGAGGTCACAACTGCGTTTGTGGGCGTACGGTTGGTCGGCGATTTGCCAGGCCGTCGCATACCAGGCAGGAGC
>NZ_RZPQ01000224.1:0-7762 GCF_003999135.1 Mesorhizobium sp. M7A.F.Ca.CA.004.06.1.1
CCCCTTGTGGGAGAAGGTGGATCGGCGCGATAGCGCCGAGACGGATGAGGGGTGGTCCAGCGGAGTGAGACGTTGGCGTTCCCTGGAACACCCCTCATCCGTCGCCTTCGGCGACACCTTCTCCCACAGGGGGAGAAGGTGGATGCGGCGCTAAAGAAAACCGATGAACCGTCCGGCGAACAGCACTGATGTCCACAGCAGTATCGAGAGCACAGCCAGGATGGCGCTGCCGGCCGGCTCGTCACCGCCTCTGGCGAAGCGCAGGAAGGCGAAAAAATTGACGCCGGCGAGAAGGATGAGTGCCATCTTGGCGAGGAAGACCGGCATCGCCGCATAGGTGCTCGCCTTGACCGAAAACAGCAGCGAGCCGGTGACGAGCGCACCGACGAACGCGCCTAAAGCAACGCGGCGCAGCAGCGCGACGAACGCGGCGTGCGGCAGTGAGCGGAAAGCGCCGCAGATCCTGAGGTCCATGAGGAGGACGCTGGTCAGCAGCGCGCCGATCGACAAGATGTGGAGCGCGTTGACGATGGGGTAGGCAATGAAGGAGCCCTTCAGCCACCGCGCCAGGGCAAATTGCTCGATGCCGGCGAGGAACTCCGCCATCTAGGCCGGCGGCACGCGGTCGGGATAGACATCGTATGTCTTGCCGCCGACGATGACGCGCACCGCTTTCATGCGCTTTTCGCTCGCCTCGACCGAGCGGTTGCCGATCGCGGTCACCTCGTCGCCGACCTTGGCCACCTCCTCCGTGAAGCCAGCGGCGATGGTGCGGGACGGCGGCGCCATCTCCACCCGCCAGGCCTCTCCCTCGGCGTCGACATCCAGCGTGGCGTGCGGATTGCCGATATAGATGGCCGTGATCTTGCCCCTGAGTTCGAAAAACCCGTCCTGCGTCCACGACCAGCCATGATGGGCATAGGCCGCGGTGCCGGCGGCAAGCATCACGGCCGCCGTCAGCGCGACGCTGCGAATTCCATTGAAAGGCGACCGCATCACTCGTCTCCTCGGTTCGTCCACCATGCATTCGAGAGTAGGACACGGCGCGGCAACGTCAAATCACATCGGCCAAATGACCGGAACCGCCAAGCACCCCGCTCAATCGCCGGCGTGAACGATCCGGCCTTGCTAAAGACATCCATGCACGCCACTCTCGCCTTCCCTGCCCGCTTTTCCCTTGGGCTGAAGATCGGACTCACATCGAACGAGGCAAACCATGAGCAGCATGAGAGACCGTCAGGAAGGCTTCGAAAAGAAGTTTGCGATGGACGAGGATACGAAGTTCAGGGCCATGGCGCGCCGCAACAAGCTGCTCGGCCTCTGGGCCGCCGAAAAGCTTGGCAAATCTGGTGCGGACGCCGACGCCTATGCGAAGGAAGTGGTGCACGCCGACTTCGAAGAGGCCGGCGACAACGACGTGTTCCGCAAGGTGCGCGCCGATTTCGACGCGGCGGGCATCGCCCAGTCGGATGCCCAGATACGCACCGCCATGGAAGAGCTGCTGGTGACCGCGGTGGAGCAGATCAGGTCGACCTGAGCGCCGCTCATTGTGCTTGGTTTGCCACCGTAACGCTCTACGGCGCCCCCAGACAGAGGGGGGCGCCGTAGAGCGTCGGCCTTGAACCGCCCTCACCCCTGATGCGCGGCCGCCAGTTCCTTCACATGTTTTTCGTGCATCTGCAGCGTCGGCAGGGTTTTCTTGGCGAATTCCTTCATCGCCGGGTCGTCGCCGGATTGCGCATAGCCGCTGAACAGCGCGACGGCTTCCTTGTGGGCGTTGGTCTGCATCTCGATGTATTTGGCCTGGAACTGATCGCCGCTGGCGCCCTTCAGCTCATCGAGCATCTTCTGCTCCTTGGGCTGCAGGGCCGGACCTGACGGCGCGGTGGCCGAGGTTGTCTGGCCCTGGGCAAGCGCCGCCTTGAATTCCTCGCCGGCCTTGGTGTGGTCGGCGATCATCTGTTTGGCGAACGCCTTGACGTCGGCATCGGTCGCCTTCTGCTCGGCGAGCTTGCTGGACTCGATCTCGAACTCATTGGCGCTCGGCACCGTCTTGATGAAGGTCGAAGTGTCGACCTTCGTCGTCGTAGCGAGCGGCGTGGTCGTGGCGGTCGTGTTCGACTGGGCAAAGGCCGGCGCGCCGGCAAGCAATGCTGCTGCGGTCAGAATGGCAAGCGTCTTCATGGCATGTCTCCGGTTGGAATTGTCCCTCGGACAATCCAACGTCGCTTGGGCACTCCGGTTGCAGCTCTTGAGGAAGAAGCCTGCGCATATCGCCTCGATCGCCCCGCCGTATATGTGGCTTGCTCGAACGCTCGCCGATGCCCTCGTTCGAGCCAGCCCATGGGACTCATGTTCCGAAAACTGAAACGCGGCGGCTGGCCAGAGCTGCCTTTCAGTGGCAACACGCCTCGCCATATTGCAGCTGCTCGTTCCAGTTCGGGCGGCCTTCCGGCGTGAAATCCATCAGGTTCCACAGCGTTTCGCAGGTGCCGAGGCTGCGCGGATCCTGGCCCGGCTCCGTCGGCGCGAAATCCAGTTCCGAACTCCAGAAATGGCGTATGCCCTCGCCGTCGCGGTGAAACACCGACAGCAGCGGGATCTGTGAGCCGTCGGCCGCCTCCGCATTGTAGTCGCGCTTGAAGCTGTTGGAAGCCGAAGACACCAGCCGCATGTTGCGCCAGCCCCTGTCGAGGCCGAGCGTGACCAGGTTTTCGAGCGCGGTCTTGCCCACCACCGCGAAATTGAAGCCGGCGGCCTGGAGATGCCCGACCGCGCCGTCGAACTGGTCGAGCAATGCCGTGCAGGAGGGGCATGGCTGGTCCTGCCGGGCGAGCTTCGCCGTGCCGCCGCTGGTCGCCACCTCGCGCTTTTCCTGCGGATGGCGCGGGAACATCATGTTGTAGAGGATGAGCGAGTCCTTGCCGGGCGCGAACAGCTCCGACAGCTTTATCTTTGCAGGCCTCCCATCGCCGTCCAGCCCGTCGAATTCATAGTCCTGGCGGATCAGCCCGCCCGGCGGCAACGCGCGCCGGGCCTCGGCGACCTCTTCCATGGCGCGGCGCAGCTCGATTTCCTTCTTCAGCAATTTTTCGCGCGCGGTGCGGTATTTGGCGGATTCATTGGGAAAGGTGATCATGATCGGCTCCTTCAAGTCGCGGCGCCGGCGTCCCGGCGCGGTTGCTCTGCGACCCAAGGACGTTCGGCAGCGATCGGTCCCGACATTTATTGCGCATGGTGAGATGTCGTAATACCTGTTCGGGCAGCGTGATCCGGGGAACAACATGCACGACGGCGAGATCGATCTGCGCTGCCCGCAAGTGGTGGCCGACAATGCCGCCAAGGGCCTCAGGCTGCGCGGCGAGTTCGGCCGTGGCGGCACCGAGATCGGCGTCGCCCGAGCCACCGAGCTGAAGAACCGGGAAAAGCTCGCGCCCTCCACCATCCGCCGCATGGTCAGCTATTTCGCCCGCCACGAGGTCGACAAGCGCGGCAGGAACTACGGCAATGAGCAAAACCCTTCGGCCGGTTATATTGCCTGGCTGCTGTGGGGCGGCGACGAAGGCCGCGCCTGGGCGCTGGAGCTCAAGCAGAAGATCGGCAACGCGCCGGACATCTGAGGACTCGTCCCTCACCCCTTGACCCCGCCCGCGGTGAGGCCGGAAACGATTTTGCGCTGGAAGATCAGGACCAGCACCACCAGCGGCACCGTGACGATCACCGAGGCGGCCATGATGTTGCCCCATGGGATCTCGAACTGCGAGTTGCCGGAGAGCAGCGCGATCGCCACCGGCACGGTCCGCTGTGCGTTGTTGGAGGTGAAGGTCAGGGCAAACAGGAACTCGTTCCACGCGCCGATGAAGGCCAGCAGGCCGGTGGTTGCCAGCGCCGGCCACATCAGCGGCAGGAAGACCCGGGTGATGATGAGCCACGGCGTCGCGCCGTCTAGGATCGCCGCCTCCTCGACCTCGACCGGCAGGTCGCGGACGAAGGTGGTGAGCACCCAGACGGTGAACGGCAAGGTGAAGATCATGTAGGAGAAGATCAGCGCGAACAGCGAATTGTAGAGGCCGAACAGGCGGACCAGTTCGAACAGCCCCGCCAGCAGCGCCACCTGCGGGAACATCGACACCGACAGGATGATGAACAGCAGGGCCGAGCGGCCGCGGAATCGAATGCGCGCCAGCGCATAGGCCGATGTGACGCCGAGCAACAGCGAAAGCGCAACCACCGCGCCGGAGACGAACAGCGAGTTCAGCAAGTTGCGCACGAAGCTGCCTTCGGTCAGCACATTCCGGTAGTTGGCGAGGCTGATCGTCGTCGGCCACAGATCGGCCCGGAACAGGTCGGTCCCCGATTTCAGGCTGGTGACGATGGCATAGTAGAACGGGAACACGGCGACGAAGACGATGACCGCGACCAGCAGGTAAAAGGCCGTGCGCTTCACGATCCACATGTCAGCGGCCTCCGTCCAGCCTGATCCGGCCGATCCGGATGGTGACGATGGTGAGCAGAGCTAGGATCAGGAAGAGCAAGGTCGAGGCGGCGGAGCCATAGGCGAACTTGTCGAACTCGAACAGGTTCTCGCGGGCGAACACGGACATCGACTTGGTTTGCACATTGTTGGGCGTCAGCACATAGATCAGGTCGAAGATGCGCAGCGCATCGAGCGCGCGGAAGATCACGGCCACCATCAGCGCCGGGCGGATCAGCGGCAAGGTCACCCGCCAGAAGATCTGCCAGGGGTTGGCGCCGTCGAGCCTGGCGACCTCGATGATCTCCCTCGGCAGCATCTGCAGCGCGGCCAGGATGAGCAGCGTCATGAATGGTGTCGCCTTCCAGATATCGACGATGAGGACGGCCGCCATCGCCGTGTCGGCGTTGGCCGTCCAGGCGATCTTGTCGCTGATCAGGCCGAGGTTGAGCAACACGACATTGATGATGCCGAACTGGTCGTTGAGCATCCATTGCCACATCTTCGCCGAGACGATCGTCGGGATCGCCCAGGGGATCAGGATCGCTGCCCTGACGATGCCGCGGCCGGCGAATTCGGCGTTGAGAACCAGGGCAACGATCGTGCCGAGGATGGTCTCGCAGGTCACCGAAATCACCGTGAAACGCACCGTGTTCCAGACGGCACGCCACCAGACCGGGTCGACGAGCAGCCCGTCATAGAGGGTCCGGCCGCTCGGCATATGCAGCACCGAGAAGTAATTGGCGAAGCCGACCCATTGGCGCGCGTCGAGGTCGGCCAGCGAGGCGTCGGTGAAGCTGAAATAGACCGTGCGGGCGAGCGGCCAGCCGGCCGCCCCGGCGAGCACCAGAAGCATCGGCGCCAGGAAAAGCCACGCCGAGCGAACGCGCTGTGCCGTCAACGGCGATGGCCGACGACGAACAGCCTGTGTCTCCGACGCCGCACGGGCGTCGGTCCCTGTCGGCACTGTGGTCACCAGCCGTTGCCCTTCAGCTTGGTCAGCATCGCTTCGAGGTCGGCTAGATTGTCGGCGGCGGTGCCGTCGCCCGAGAGCGTGTTGTGAACGGCGTTCCAGAACTGGCTCGACGCCTCGTTGTATTTGATCCTGGTCGCGGCCGACGGGCGCGGCACCGCATTGAGAAATATCTGCTTCCAGCGCGGAATAATCGGGTGCTCCCTGGCAATGTCGGCATCGTCATACAGCGCCTGGATGGTCGGCAGGTTGGACGTCTTCAGCGCGCGGTATTTCTGCATCGCGGGCGAAGCGATGAACTTGACCAGCCCGATCGCGGCATCCGGATGCTTCGAATGTTTGGAGACGGCGAGATTCCAGCCGCCCAGGGTCGCGACCGGGCGCGCGCCGTCGCCCGTGCCGGCCGGCAGCGGTGCCACGTCGAACTTGTCCTTGATCGGCGAGCCCTCGCCGTTGCCGAGCGCATAGGCATAGGGCCAGTTGCGCATGAACACCGCATTGCCTGTCTGCCAGACGCCGCGCGATTCCTCTTCCTGGTAGGCGAGTACGCCGGGCGGCGCGATGGTCCCGACCCAGCCCTTGATCATATCGAGCACCGCCGCCGCTTTTGGATTGTTGATGGAGATGGAACCGTCCGGCTCGATGATCTGGCCGCCGCCATTCGACATCACCCATTCGAGCGCGTCGCAGGTCAGCCCCTCATAGGCGTTGCCCTGGAAGACGAAGCCCCAGATATCCCGATTGCCAGCCGCACGCTCCTTGTCCATGACCAGCCTGGCGGTGTCCGCCAGTTCCTTCCAGGTGGCCGGCACCTTGGCGCCATATTTGTCGAGGAGATCCTTGCGGTAGTAGAGCGCCGGCGCATCGGTGAAGATCGGCAAGGCGACGAGCTTGCCGTTGACGGTCTGTGACTGGATGATCGATGGAAAATGCTCGGCCACGACGTCCTTGGTCGCTGCGGTCAGATCCACGAGCTGACTGGCGAGCTGCGGTGCCCAGATCACGTCCGTCTGGTAGACGTCGATGTCACTGTTTCCGGCGGCGAGCCAAAGCCGGTACTGGCCGAACTGGTCGGTCCCGGACGTCGGCATGACGACGATGCTGACCTTGTTGCCGCTGTCTTTCTCGTAACGGTCGAGGATCTCGCGCAGCACCTTGATGCCGTCGCCGGTATCGCCCGACACCATCGACAGCTCGACGGCCCGCGCCGGCGTGCCAGCCAGGATGGCAGTGACGCCGAGCGCCAGGAATGCGCGAGAGAGTTTCATAATGGTGAATGTCCCTCCGCAGCCGGCCGCCGAAAATCCTCCCACCCGCCGGCAGCTTGTCAGGCCCTCACCTCCCATTGAATGCGAAGCGGCGCTTTTGGGTTCCCAAATCGCGCCGTTCCTGCGTGGGGCGACACCCATCAGGGTGTGTTGAGATTCAGGTCAGGCCGAGTCGAAAATGGTGGTTTCCGAGAACCGGAGCGGAGCGTACTTTTGGGTACGTGAGCACCGGAAGCGCAGGAAGCCATCATTTGCAGGCCGGCATCACCTGAATATCAGCACACCCTAGCCTTCCCAGGCGACAGGCATCATGCCCAGCCGCTCATAGAGCCGGACGGCGGTGGGATTCTCGACCGTGTTGGTCTTGAGGTCGACATGATCGGCGCCGCGTTCGCGAAAAACGGCGAAGGCGTGCCACATCAGCGCTTCGGCAACGCCCTTGCCGCGAGCCTCGGGATGAACGGCTAGATCCTTGACGAAGGCGCGGGTCCAGCACAGTGCCGCTGCCGCCAGCCGGCCCTTGGCGTCGATGACGAGGAAGCACAGTGCCGGGTCGAATTCGGGATCGTCGGCGATGCGCGGCCACCACTCATCGAACGGACCGTCGGCGCCGTCGTCGAACACTTCGGTCAACAGCGCATGCAGGGGCAGCGCATCACCGGGCTCGAAGCTGCGCATGACAAAGCCGTCGGGCCAGTGCGGCGGAACCAGCGTCTCGTCGAGGATCTTGCGCAGCCGGATGTCGTTGAGAGCCGGCGGGCGCGGTTCAGGCATCGCGCTCAGGCGTCGGGCTGCAGGCGACGGCGCTGGCGGTCGCGGCCAAGGCCGGTCGCCTCGAGCAGGCCCTTGCGCTTGGCGTCGTAATAATAGCCGGTCTGGTAGAGCCAGTCGGCCTTCTTGGCGTTGCCGCCGGCCACCAGCCAGGCGCCGCGCAGATATTTCACCGCGTATTTCAGATTGGTATCGGCATCGAACAGGCCCTTGGCCGGCCCGTCATAGCCCATGCCGCGCGCCGTCGCGTGTTTGATCTGCATCAGCCCCCAATGG
>NZ_RZPQ01000225.1:0-7745 GCF_003999135.1 Mesorhizobium sp. M7A.F.Ca.CA.004.06.1.1
GTACTAACATCGCCCAATCTGTCGGTTCGAAGGGCGGTCAGGGGCTCATGATTCGCAGTTTTCAAAACCTGATGCGGCGCTGGAGCGAGCTTTCCCTTGCCCTGCAATTCGTCGTTGCCGGCGGCTTTGGCCTGCTGGCCGTCATGTTGGTGGTGGGCACCTGGGTGACGGCGCAGATCCGGGACGGCGTCATCCGCAATTCGGCCGCCACGACGGCGCTCTATGTCGACAGCGTGATTGCGCCGCTGCTTCCCGACTTACGCAAGGACCAGGAGCTCAGCGAGTCCGTCAAGCAGGCGCTGGACGAGACGCTTGGCCAGGGCGCGCTCGGCAAGCGCCTCCAATCGTTCGTGCTCTGGCGCCGCGACGGCACGGTTCTCTACGCTAAGGAGGCGTCCCTGATCGGCCGCCGCTTCGGTCCGAGCGACAATCTGCGTTCCGCCTTCGAAGGCAATGTCGTCGCTGAATTCAATACATTCGATGATGATGAACGCGAGGAGAAGGCTACCGGCTTGCCATTGCTGGAGATATACAATCCCGTGCGCGAGCCCTGGTCGGGCGAGGTGGTGGCGGTCACCGAGTTTTATGAGATCGCCGACGATTTCCAGGCCACCCTGGCGTCCGCCCTGTGGTCGAGCTGGCTGATCGTGGCCGGCGCGACGCTCGCGGCATTCCTGCTCCTGTCGGGCATCGTCCTGCGCGGCAGCCGCACCATCGACGATCAGCGTGGGGCACTGCGCCGCCAGGTCTCGGAGCTGCAGGGTCTGGTGGCGCAAAACAGTGCTTTGCGACTGCGCGTGCAACGGGCGTCCCGCCGCGCCACCGCGCTCAACGAAAGATATCTGCGCCGGATCGGCGCCGACCTCCATGACGGCCCGGCCCAACTCGTGGCACTGGCGGCGCTGCGCATGGACAGCCCGATATTTTCCAGCGACGGCCATTCGAGCGTAAGCCGTTCGACCGAGGTCGCAATGATCCGCAAGACACTGGAGGACGCGATGCGCGAAATACGCGGCATCTGCACCGGCCTTGTTTTGCCGCAGATCGAGACGGCTGCCGCAACCGACATTCTGCGGCTGGCGGTCAAGGAACACGAGCAGAGGACGGGAACGTCGGTGACGCTGACGCTGACCGGACACTTGCCGGAGCCCGGCGCCTCCGAGAAGATCAGCATCTATCGTTTCGTCCAGGAAGGGCTGAACAACGCCTATCGCCACGGGTTGGGCAAGGATCAGGCGGTGAGTGCGGGGATGAAAGGTGGCCGGCTTTTTGTCGAAGTGTCGGACGGCGGGCCCGGTTTCGATCCGGCGGCACGGGTCGAGGGTCTCGGCCTCGCCGGCCTCAGGGAGCGGGTCGAAAGCATTGGCGGACAGTTCGAAACCTTGACCGGGCCGCAAGGTACGCGTTTGGTGATCCGTCTATCGGTCGAGGAGCAAGCATGACTGGGACCATTCGCATCGCCATTGTCGACGATCACCCCCTCTTTCGCGAAGGTGTGACGCGCAGCCTGTCGGAGATCGGAGGCTTCGAGATGGTTGGCGAGGGCGCCACGGCGCAGGATGCCGAACGCCTCGCCACGACGGTGCGGCCCGACATCTTGCTGCTCGATATCTCCATGCCGGGCGGCGGGCTGACCGCGGTGGCAAGCATTCTCGCCAGCCATCCGGCCCAGAAGATCGTCATGCTGACCGTTTCGGAGGCCAACGCCGATGTGACAAAGGCGCTGAACGCAGGGGTGAATGGCTATGTCCTCAAAGGCGTCGGGTCGCGCGGGCTCGCCGACATCCTGCGCAATGTTGCAGCCGGCGAAAGCTATCTGTCGCCGACGCTGTCGGCCCGGCTGCTTTCGGATCTCCAGTCCCAGCAGCCGACCGACGGCATTGCGGAACGGCTGCGGCAGCTCACCGATCGGCAGACGGAAATCCTGCGGCTGGTGGCGGAGGGGCTGAGCAACAAGGAAGTCGCCTTGCGGCTTGAGCTGCAGGAGAAGACCGTCAAGCATCACATGACCGGGGTGCTGTCGAAGCTCAATGTGCGAAACCGCACCGAAGCAGCCTTGATGATGCGTGAGTTGCGCGACCGCGACAGGCCTTCCTAAAGCAACGAGAGCATGATGCCGAAAGGTGTGAAGCGGTTTTCGGAAGACATCATGCTCTATCTCTTTGATTTAGAGGCGGATTTAGATTTCAGGCCGATTTCGACCTGAAATCATCCGGCTCTAGGGGAATTCGCAGCGGTTTCCGTCCTGGATTGCGCAAAACAACGATTGCAAGGTTGCGTGCCTCCGCAAGGTGCGGACCGCGCAAAAGCGCGTCGCGCCTCGGGGACCGGGGCGGCACCGCCAAAAACGAGGTCACCTCCGCCGGGGGGCGGCGGAGGTGACGTGCAAAGCTGACCGTTGCCTGTTGGCCAGCTTCACAAGGCCTTGAGACGATCGGCATCGGCCGGCGTGGCCTGGCGGTCGATGATCGTGCGACCGAGCGCGTCCTTCATGCTGAAACGTCCGTTCTCAAGCTTTTCCGTTATGCCGTCGGGATGCCGGACCGTGATCTTGTTGCCGGTCACGTCGACCTTGTCACCGGTCTTTGCATTGACATGGCTTCCGCTCTTACCCTGATTGGATCCCGATTTGCCGCTATTGCCGCTGTTGCCATTCCCGCTATTCCCGCCGCTGTTCCCTCCATTGCCGCCGCCGGAATTGCCGCCGTTGCCGCCGCCACCACCGCTGTTACCGCCACCCTTGGCGTATGCGCTGGCGGTGTGAATGCCGGGAACGGAGCCCTCCAGGACAATTTGGTAGGGAGCAATCGTCAACGCCAGCGCCGCTGCCGATTTGAGCGCCAGCCGGCAGCAACGGGTCGTGACCGATCTGTGCATTTTGATCTCCGACGACTGAGCCCGGCGCGCCCCACCCCAACGTTGCAGTGCAACAACATTGCCGAAAGACGCGGGGTCCGGAAGCGACCTCCGACCGTTGCGGTTGTCAACTAGGACCTTTGAAAGCGCAAGATTGGACTAAAGTCCCAAGCGTATGCTACATTAGCTTTGCATGAACGGCGCCGCGACCGCCATCGCTAAATGGGAGACTCGCTTTCCCTACGCCTGACGACGGCAGACGCCGAACATCAAGTCACCTCCGCCGGGGGCGGCGGAGGTGACTTTGTCGAGCCGGCCGTTTGCAACGACTGACCCCATGGATGCGCGGCGAAACATGCCGCCGAAGGTCTCCTTCCTCTCGAAAAGACGATTCCGGAGCAGTTCACGGCCTTCGGGAATGCTGAGCCAGCGCTGCGCGTAATGCCTGTCGCGCCTGAAAGGTCTCCCGATGTCACGAAAATGTGACCCGGCGATTATAAGGGGGGTCAAACAGGTACCCCACGCTCCAGCCAACCCGACAGCCAGAGGCAAGCCACCATGACTGACCTTCGCTCCGCCGACACCCGATTCCGCACCAGCCTGCTCGAGGAAAACGACGGCCCGGCCATCAACGCCTCCGACAACCGCACCATGGGCGAGATCATCGCCGCGCGGTTCTCGCGCCGCGGCTTCCTCAAGGGCTCGCTGGCCGTCTCGGCCATCGCCGCCACCGTCAGCCCGCTGGCGCTGATCAGCGCCGACGAGGCCAGGGCCGCGGAAGGCTCGGCCTTCGCGTTCGACGAACTTGAGGCCGGCATCGACGACAAGCACCATGTCGCGTCGGGTTACGATGCCGATGTCCTGCTGCGCTGGGGCGATCCGTTGTTTGCCGATTCGCCCGACTTCGACCCGACGAAACAGTCGGCCGAGGCCCAGGCGAAACAGTTCGGCTACAACAATGACTATGTCGGCTACATCCCGATCGACGGCTCGGCCGAACATGGCCTGCTGGTGGTCAACCACGAATACACCAATCCGCATCTGATGTTCCCGGGCATCGTAAAGATCGTCGAGAAGGACGGCAAGAAGTCGGCAGAAGTCGCACCCCTCTCGAAGGAGCAGGTCGATGTCGAGATGGCCGCCCATGGCGGCACCATCGTCGAGATCCGCAAGGACGGTGGCAAATGGCAGGTGGTGCGCGACGGCAAGCTCAATCGCCGCATCACCGCCAACACCGAAATGGCGCTGTCCGGCCCCGTTGCCGGCCATGACCGCGTCAAGACCAAAGCCGATCCGTCCGGCACCAAGGTTTTCGGCACCGTCAACAATTGCGCCGGCGGCGTCACGCCCTGGGGCACCTATGTGATGGCCGAGGAGAACATCCATGGCTATTTTTCCGGCGAGCTGCCGGAAGACCACAAGGAAGCCGCGAACTACAAGCGTCTCGGCATTCCCGAAGGCGCCTATGAATGGGCGGCGCATTACGAGCGTTTCGACCTCGCCAAGGAACCCAACGAAGCCAACCGCTTCGGCTGGATCGTCGAGGTCGATGTCAACGACCCGACCTCGACGCCGAGGAAGCGCACCGCCATGGGCCGCTTCAAGCATGAGGGCGCCGAATCGATCGTCGCCAAGGACGGCCGCGTCGTCTTCTATCTCGGTGACGACGAGCGCTTCGACTATGTCTACAAGTTCGTGACCAGGGCCGCGTTCAATCCGAACGACCGTGCCGCCAACAAGGACCTGCTCGACGATGGCACGCTGCATGTCGCCAGGTTCGCCGAAGACGGCACGGTCGAATGGCTGCCGATCGTGTTCGGCCAGGGGCCGCTGACGGCTGAAAACGGTTTCACTGGCCAGGCCGACGTGCTGATCGAGACGCGCCGCGCCGCCGACCTGCTCGGCGCCACCAAGATGGACCGCCCGGAAGACATTCAGCCCAATGGCGTCAACGGCAAGGTCTATGTCATGCTGACCAACAATTCGAAGCGCAAGGCCGACCAGGTCGACGCCGCCAACCCGCGCGCCGAAAACGCCTTCGGCCACATCATCGAGATCGCCGAGGACGGCGGTGATTTCACGGCCGCCAAGGGCAAGTGGGAAGTGCTGCTGAAATGCGGCGATCCCTCGGTTGCCGATGTCGGTGCCACCTTCTCGACGGCAACGACGGCCAATGGCTGGTTCGGCATGCCCGACAATTGCGCGGTCGATTCGGCCGGGCGTCTCTGGGTCGCGACCGACGGCCAGGGTCCGAAAGCCACCGGCCGCACCGATGGCTTATGGGCGGTGGACACGGAGGGGGCGGCGCGGGCGACCTCGAAACTATTCTTCCGCGTGCCGATCGGCGCCGAAATGTGCGGTCCGCTGTTTGCGCCCGACGACCAGACCGCCTTCGTCGCCGTCCAGCATCCGGGCGACGGCGGAGAGGACTGGGAAGCGTTCGGGCGCCCGTCCTACTATGAGGACCTGTCGACGCGTTGGCCCGACTTCAAGCCCGACATGCCGGTGCGGCCGTCGGTCGTCGCCATCACCAAACAGGGCGGCGGCAAGATCGCGGTCTGATTGCCCACTCGCATGGGCAGCAGCGGAGCAGAATTTGCGCCGCTGCTGCGCCTTGAGCCGCGGCATGTATCCCTTGGGCTGCGGAGCAGCTCCTGGGGTCTGCGCCGCGTCGCTTCGCCCCTTGCTCCGCCCCAGGATGGCGAGGCGACGGGGGGAAGTCGGTCAAGCCTCGGGAAAGATTGGCAATTTAAACATGGCGCTCTAGGTCTTTATCAGGAGATCGCCATGTCGAAGTCCGTCTATGACCGTGGCTTGCTCAAGCCAGCCGATATCGCCAAGCTGCAGCGCGTGTTCGACGAGGCCTGCCGGCGGCGCGAGGCACATCCCGATTCCGCCGACGCGCGGGAAATCGCGCTTAACCTGCTCGCCTTGCACAATGCCGGCATGGTGGAAGAGGACATGCTGATGGAAGCCGTCGGTTTCCGGCGGCTGGAACCGAAATCAGCGTGATGCGCTGGATTGGTGCGAGGCCGACCTTGCAATTCGTTTGGCGATCGCCTTGGCCAGGATGCCGGCATTGGCGAAGCAGCCGCGAATGCTTGGCCGCATGCCGGTGAACCACAGACCGGGCAATTTTGGATCGGCTTCGCCACCGTTGAAGAGCGGAACGCCCTTGGCGTCGAGCACGCCGAGCTTGCCGACCATGGGCTCCAGCCCCGTGCGGTAGCCTGTCGCGGCAATGACGATGTCGGGATGGATCAGGCTGCCATTGGCCAGGATCACGCCATCGCGGGTGAATTCCCGTATGCCCGGCACGACGGTGATCTTGCCGGCCTTGATGGCGCCGACGGCGCCGTCGTCGGCGGCGATCGCGGTGTAATCCGAGCTCAGGCGGCTGGCGCCGCCCGCAGGCGCGGGCGGCAGACCGAATTTGGTCAGGTCGCCGAAAACCAGCCGCTGCGTTGCCGCCATCACCGCATCGGCGAGCCGCAACGGCAAGCGCGCCATGATCGGCGAAAGCCGGTGCACGGCGATCTTGCAGATGCGCTTGGGCAGCAGGGCGGGACCGTTGCGGGCCGACAGCCAGATGGCGGCCGTGTCTATGCCGGCCAGATGATTGAGCGCATCGAAGCCCGAATTGCCGGCGCCGACGACCAGCACTTTTTGGCCCGCATAGGCTTGCGCGTCACCAAAATCCGCCGAATGGATGATGCGCCCGACGAAATCCCTCATGCCTTTCCATTCGGGCGTGAACGGCTGCCTGTCGCGGCCGGTAGCGATGACGACATTGCGGGCCAAGCGCGGTCCGGCGCTGGTGCGCAATGCCCAGTGATCGCCCTTGAAGATGATCTCTTCGACCGCGACGCCAAACTGCACCGGCAGCCGGTTCTCCTTCTGGAAATCGTTCATGTGGCGGATGACGACCATTCTTTGCGGAAAGGCGGGCGTGCCAGGGGGAAAGGCGAGACCAGGCAGCGAAGAAAGATCGCGATGGGTGTTGAGATGCAATTGCTGGTGGCGCCGGTGCCAGGGCTCGGCCAGCCGGCTTTCCTTTTCCAGGATCGCCGTAGGCACGCCGGCGTTCATCAAGGCATGCGCGGCAGCCAGCCCGGCAGCACCGGCGCCGACGACGATTGCCGGCTCGACCGTGGCCGGCAGATCCGCAACCGATCTGATTGTCGTATCAGTCATTCACTCGAATCCCATTGGACGTCCCGCCGTAAGGCTCGCAGGACGCTGTAACCGTTTGATCGCGCGCAGGATCCCCTGCAGCAAACCGCGGCCGAATTTCGAGCGATGCGATTTAGCGCCACACGCCGGGCCGCGGTTGCGCTCTATATGGCATATGCGCGATATCAACGGTAATCAGGTCGCGGCAATGTGATTGATTCGAGGCCTTGGGTGGCTGGCGGGTCTCGGTTATCCCCCACGCGCATGCCCGAAATCGAGTCCGATTTTCGAGTCATGCGCAGAATCAAAGTGTTACAGCACCTTGGCGCGTCCTGGACGGCCGGCGCTGTAGGCGGCACGCGGAATCTCGACCATGCCCTCCTTGCGGTTCTATTTCGACAAGATCCTTGAGGCCGCCGCGCCCGAGGTCGAGCGGCAGGCGCTGACCCATATCGAACGCCTGGCACTGGTGCGCCGCTATGGCGACTTCTCGCTCGCCTATTCCACCGCCGTGCAAGGCAAGCTTTCCTATTTCGGCGACGCCGATGGCTACATCGCCTTCGGTACCAAGATGAAGCACCATTTCGCGCTCGGCGACCCGGTGGCGGCTCCGGCGCGTCGGGCCGATTACATCAAGCGCTTCGTCGAGACCGCCGGCAGCCCATG
Source organism: Mesorhizobium sp. M7A.F.Ca.CA.004.06.1.1 (assembly GCF_003999135.1). Lineage (NCBI taxonomy): Bacteria > Pseudomonadati > Pseudomonadota > Alphaproteobacteria > Hyphomicrobiales > Phyllobacteriaceae > Mesorhizobium > Mesorhizobium sp. M7A.F.Ca.CA.004.06.1.1. The sequence continues at coordinate 7,696 of NZ_RZPQ01000225.1, forward strand.
GTTCGTGCAGGTCGGCGAGGACACCGCACGCGTGCTGGCCGGCCTTGGCT
>NZ_RZPQ01000226.1:0-7329 GCF_003999135.1 Mesorhizobium sp. M7A.F.Ca.CA.004.06.1.1
CTATGGAACTGGCCGGCGGTCTTTTCGGTGACCCGCCTGATCGCCTCGTTGAGCGAAAGTGTTCCGGAAGCGATCTCGCCGCCGAAGTCGCGCAGAGCGCGCGCGTTGATCTTGTCGTCGACGTCGGTGATGTTGCGCACATAGGTGACGTGCGCCTGCCCATAGACGTGACGCAGCAAGCGGAAAAGCACGTCAAAGACGATCACCGGCCTGGCATTGCCGATATGGGCAAAGTCGTAGACGGTCGGGCCGCAGACATACATGCGCACATTGTCTGGATCGATCGGGACGAAATCCTCTTTCGTCCGCGTCAGCGTGTTGTAGAGGCGCAGGCCCTGCGATGCGTCGGACATTCGTGCCTTCCCGGTTCAGAACTCAATTTGACGAAGCCAGCCCTGCGCGAAACGCAAATCAGGCTCCAGCCTGCTGGCCGGGGCGTTTGTCCAATCTGGGGAAAGATGAGGCGAAAACGTCCGGACCAGCGCGAGGCTAGCCAATAATGCAAATGCCACAAATGGCGAAAGACGTTTTCATGGGCGGCTTTATCGCCTTGGCATGTGTTGCCGTCAAGTCGCAAGTTTCGGCAAAAACGTCGCTGGATCACAGGTAATGATGCACTGAAACATTTTATTAAACATGTCGGCACAGTCATGAAACATTCGCCGGCTAGATCAGCAGGCGTCACGATTTGGTCAGAATCGGCCATCAAACGCAGACACGAAAATGTTACCTGGGAAGAGAGACATGCCCCGAACCAAGCAGGAAGCCAACCGAGCCAAGCAGCCGGCACTGGCCAACCACTACCGCGCGATCGGCCCGGCCGCGATCGTCGCCGCCCTCCTTCACACCGCGAAGAAGAAAAAGCCGGTACAGAAGATCGTGTCGCCCCGCGCCGCCTGAAGTGGTGTGCGGCCCGGCGCCAAGGGCGCCTGGCAAATGGCGCAGACATACGTCGCTGAAGAACAGGTTCAGCTAGAACAACGTCATCTGATTGTCGTCCGCGCCGGGCTTCTGGCGCTTGACCTTTTCGGGCTCCGGCCCGATCTCGCCCCGCTCCTGAATCTCCGGTCCGGTGTTGGCGACCTTGTTGACCAGGTCGGAGACGGGAATGGCCTCGAAGAAATCGAGTTGAGCCGGCCGCAACAGATCGGCGACATCACGCGGTTCGAGCGTGCGGCAATCCAGCCAACGGGCGAAATCCCTGGGGTCGATCACCACAGGCATGCGGTCGTGGATATGCGCGATATCGGCATTGGCGTTGATGGTCAGAATGGCGCCGGTATCCATTTCCGAACCGCCCGGCTCGGCATAGGTCTCGACCAGGCCGGCAAAGGCGACCAACCCGCCATGCCTGGGCCGGATCCAGTAAGGCTGGCCTTTCTTGCCGCCGGTTTGCCGCCATTCATAAAAGCCGGAAGCCGGCACCAAGGCGCGGCGATGGCGCATGGCGGCCTTGAACGACGCCTTTTCGGTAGCCCCTTCGGAGCGCGCGTTGAACAGCAGCGGAAACTCCCTGGTATCCTTGACCCAGGTCGGGATCAGCCCCCAGCGCACCAGCATTGGCTGCCGGTCGGGCAAATTGGAGCCCGGCGCCCGCGGGGGGCCGGCGACCGCCATCAGGATCGGCTGGGTTGGTGCGATGTTGTAGCGCGCCGGGAAATCCTCCAGTTCCGCCAAGCCCAGCAAGGCGGCAGTCTGGTCCGGCGTCGCGGTCAAGGCAAAACGTCCGCACATGGTCGATTGGCGCCCTTTGAAAGGTTCGGTTCCTGAAAGTGCCGGTGCAACCGGCATTGCGCAACCGCTAAAGCTTGCCCATGCTGGGCGGTCCACAACAGACCTGCCTACACGCCTGATCGGGAACCCATGAACGAAGCGCGCAAGACACTTCCGGCAGTCTCGGTCGCCGTCGTGCGTGCAGACACCCTGCTTCTGGTCAAGCGAGCCCGGCAACCCTCGCAAGGGCTCTATGCCTTTCCGGGCGGCAAGGTCGAACCCGGCGAGACGCTGGAGGCAGCGGCAGAGCGCGAACTTCTGGAAGAAACCGGTTTGCGCGCCACAAATTATCGCCCGCTACGGGAAATCCACATTGACGGCAGGGATGACAGCCACCCGGTCGATTACCTCCTCACGGTCTTCGGCGCGGCCTATGCCGGCGGCGAGGCGGTAGCCAGCGACGACGCAGAGACGGCGGCCTTCTATACACTCAGCGAGATGGCGGCATTGCCGCTCGCCGGCTCGGTGTTCGCCGTGGCCGAGGAGTTGTTGGACCCCCGCGGAGACGACGGGCCGAAGCCCTGAAAACAGCCTTGCAGGCGACAAATTGTTTCGCCACAAAGACTTATCCTGTTTGGCAGAGCCACGCCGTTGGGTAGAGAAGGCTTATGAACCGTCCGTCCATGCTCCTCGCCGCGTGTCTTGCGGTCGTCGCGACCGTTTCGATACGGCCCGCGCTCAGCGCCGAATCGCCGTTCGAGCCTGGGTTGATGCGGCTGGCGGAGGTTCTGGGCTCGCTGCATTTCCTGCGCAATCTGTGCGGCGAGAAAGGCGACCAGTGGCGTGTCGAAATGACAAAACTGCTCGATTCGGAAAATCCGGACGCCGAGCGGCGCGCCCGCTTCATTGCCAGCTTCAATCGCGGCTACCGCTCCTTCGGCGGCACCTATACGAGGTGTACGTCCTCGGCGACCGAAGCCATCAGCCGCTACATGAAGGAAGGCGAGACGCTGTCTCGCGATATCGCCTCTCGTTACGGCAACTAGGCACTCGCTCATCAACAACTATCCGGATCATTGCCGGGCACAAGCCGATATATCGGCTTGTGCCAGGCGATTTCTTGGTGCAATCCTCATGTTGCACTTCTGCAACAGTATTAACGAAACCTTACAGCGCGAAAGCGGAATTAACTCAAACTGAAGGTTTTCGCCCCGCAGGCCGCCCCAATCGGCTAAGTTTGACTCGGACTGAACGCAGCTTCGCACAAGGCAATTGGGCTTTGTAAAAGACGATCAAAAAAATGTCGTATTTACAAATACTTAATTGTCCCTGCGTGTGAAATGAACAGATCAGGCCTGATCTACATCGACGGATCGCAGCTTGAAAGGGTGGACATTCGCTTATGGAACATGGTGTCAACGACATCGACGCGCTGGTCAGGGAAGAAAAACGCCTGACCGCCGTGGAAAGCCACAGCGAGGCCTGGGCGGAAGGTCTCTCCGCCGGGATAGAGCCCGAGATCATTGCCGAAGCAGCGCTCGAAACAGCCTTCGGCGAGATGTTGCGTGCCAATGGCGAGACCTCGGCCCTTGCCCTGCTCGACCGTATGCGTGAAAAGGTGATTGCTGGCGCCTTCGAACCTGAACGGCTGCGGCACTGAACCGACGTCCGGTTCTTTGACGGCAACATGCCGCTCGGGCGTCATGCCCGGAAGCAGGGAGAAACGGGCAGTGAGTTTTTCGATGTCAGGCAAGCCGTGTGGCTTGGTCCTTCGCATCTCCTTCGCCGCTTGCTGTGCCGCGATTCCCCTGCTTGTGTGTCTCGCGAGCAGCCCCGTGTATGCACTGAGCGAAATCAAGCGCGAAGAGCTCCCCCCGACAGTCACGCCGCCGGCCGACGACGACATGTCGCCCCCCGGAAGCGCCGTGCCGATGCCCAACCCGGTTGGAACACCGCCGCCGGCCAGCCAGCCGACTGCTCCTGCCGAAGCCGAGCCGAACAGTCCGGCGGATGGCGGCGTGACCAGACCGCGCGTCGATCCGGAAACGCCGGTGCCCGAGGTCGTCTACGATCTCGGCAAGCTGCCGGAACCGGTGCGGCGCATGCACGATCTGATCGTCGAAGCCTGCAAGGGCGGCGATATCGAAAAGCTGCGGCCGTTGATCGGCACGGGCGAGAGCATGACACAGATATCGCTGACCGACATAGACGGTGACGCCATCGCCTTCCTCAAGGGCCTCTCCGGCGACCCAGACGGTCAGGAGATTCTGGCCATCCTGGAGGAGGTGCTTAATGCCGGCTACGTCCACCTCGATGCCGGCACGCCACAAGAACTCTATGTGTGGCCGTATTTCTTCGCCCTGCCGCTGGACAAGCTGGACGCCAAGCAGCGGGTCGAGCTGTTCAAGATCGTCACCGCTGGCGATTTCAACGACATGAAGCAGTTCGGCGCTTATATTTTCTACCGTGTCGGCATCACGCCTGCCGGACAGTGGTCGTTCTTCGTCGCCGGGGATTGAGCTTTCTGCCTCTGCCCTTGCAGAGATCCGGGAGCCTAGACGGGCAATGCCTCGGAAAACTCCACCGCTTTGCCCTGGCCTGGCGTGACGATTTCCCCCTCCCACATGACACGTCGGCCTCGAATGACGGTGCCGACCGGCCAACCCGTCACTTCCCTGCCATCATAAGGCGTCCAGCCGGCTTTCGAGCCGGCCTGCGCATTGGTGATCATCTCGCGCCGCATCATGTCGACGATGGTGAAGTCGGCGTCATAGCCGGCGGCGATGCGGCCTTTCCTGGCCATGCCGAAGATCCGCTGCGGGCCATGACTGGACAGGTCGACGAAGCGCTGCAAGGTTAGCCGGCCGGCATTGACGTGGTCGAGCATGATCGGCACCAGCGTCTGCACGCCGGTCATTCCCGACGGAGAGGCCGGATACGGCTTGGCCTTCTCGGCCAGCGTGTGCGGCGCATGGTCGGAGCCGAGCACGTCGACAATGCCTTGCGCAATGCCGTGCCAGACGCCGTCGCGATGGCGGGCGGGGCGCACCGGCGGGTTCATCTGGATCAGCGTGCCAAGCCGTCCATAGTCGTCGGCGCTCAGCGTCAAATGATGCGGCGTTGCCTCGCAGGTCGCGACATCCTTGTGCTGTTCGAGGAACAAGATCTCCTCGGCCGTCGAGATGTGCAGGACATGGATGCGGGCACGCGCTTGCCTAGCGATGCGCACAAGCCGTTCGGTGCAGCGCAAGGCGGCGATTTCATCGCGCCAGACAGGGTGCGATGCCGGATCGCCCTCGATGCGCTCGCCAAGACGCTCGCGCAGCCGGAATTCGTCTTCCGAATGAAAGGCGGCACGGCGGCGCGTGTTTCTCAGGATCGAGGCGACACCTTCGTCGTCCTCGACCAGCAGGTCGCCGGTGGACGAACCCATGAATACCTTGATCCCGGCCGCGCCCGGCAACCGCTCAAGCTCGCCGACATCCCCGGCGTTTTCGCGGGTGCCGCCGACCCAGAAGGCAAAATCGCAATGCATGCGATCCGTGCCGCGCCGAACCTTGTCGGCAAGCGCTGCCTCGCTGGTGGTCAGCGGATTGGTGTTGGGCATCTCGAACACGGCGGTGACGCCGCCAAGCACGGCTGCGCGCGAACCCGTTTCCAAATCTTCCTTGTGCTCCAATCCCGGCTCACGAAAGTGCACCTGACTGTCGATGACGCCCGGCAGGATATGCAGGCCGCGGCAGTCGATCGTCTCGCCCGCCGAGGCCTGGCGGAGATCGCCGATGGCGGCGATGCGCCCGCCCTTCACGCCGATGTCGCGAGCCCCTTCGCCGTCGTGGTTGACCACGGTGCCGCCTGTCAGGATGAGGTCGTAGATCATGGCCATGCTCTCTTGCGGGGGGAGTGCCAGCGGCTTACGTAAAGGCCGACCGTTTTGCAAGATCAGGTTGCTTTTCCACCCATGCCCTTTGCCCAGCTCAAAGACCGCGCCCTCGTTTCCGTATCAGGTCCGGATGCCGAGCATTTTTTGCAGAACATCCTGACCACCGATCTCGACATCCTGGCTCCCGGCGAAGCCAAGCCCGGTGCGCTGCTGACGCCGCAAGGCAAGATCCTGTTCGATTTCCTGATCTCCCGCACCGGCGAGAATGCATTTTGGCTCGAATGCCGCGCCGACATATCGGACGATTTCATACGCCGGCTGACGCTCTACAAACTGCGCGCCAAGGTCGAGATTGCCAAATCCGATCAGGCATTTGTCATCGTCGCATGGGGACATGAATCAACACCCTCGCAATCCGATTCAACGGCGGCCGCCGACACACGCTTTCCGAAGGGTGCCGTCACGCGTTCCTATGGCGAAACAGATAAGCGCAGCGATGTCGCCGCGTGGCAAGCCTTCCGCATTGCCGGCGGCATTGCCGAAAGCGGCAGCGACTACCAACTCGGAGACGCCTTCCCCCACGACGTGCTGCTGGACGAAACCGGTGGCGTCGGCTTCAAGAAGGGCTGCTATGTCGGCCAGGAGGTCGTCTCGCGCATGCAGCATCGCGGCACCGCCAGGCGGCGCGTGCTGATTGTGTCGGCTGACGGGTCCCTGCCCGCGCCCGGCATCGAACTGACCGTCGAAGGCAGGCCGGTTGGCATGCTTGGCTCGACCGCCGGCACGATCGGTCTGGCGATTGCGCGCATCGATCGGATCAAGGCGGCGCTCGACGCCGACCTGCCGATCATGGCGGCGGACGTTCCGGTTACACTAGCCATTCCCGGCTGGGCAAAATTCGCCTTCCCGCAGGAAGCCGTCAGCGCGGAGGAGGCCTGATGGCGGCCGACCGCGTCGGCGCGCCGGCACGCGCCTGGCAGCGCATGTTGTCGGGCCGCCGGCTCGACCTGCTCGATCCCTCTCCGCTCGACATCGAGATTTCAGACATTGCGCATGGGCTCGCCCGCGTTGCCCGCTGGAACGGCCAGACCAGCGGCGAGCATGCTTTTTCGGTTGCCCAGCACTCGCTGCTGGTCGAAGCGCTGTTCCGCGACCTGGTACCCGAGGCTTCGGCCGACGCCCGGCTGGCGGCTCTTCTGCACGACGCCCCCGAATATGTCATCGGCGACATGATCTCACCGTTCAAATCGGTGATGGGCGGCAGCTACAAGGATTGTGAGTTGCGGCTGCAGCGCGCCATCCATCTGCGCTTCTCGCTGCCGCAGGAGCCAAGTGCTGCGCTGCGCAAGGAGATCAAGCGCGCCGACCAGATCGCCGCCTATTTCGAGGCAACGCTGCTCGCCGGCTTTTCGACCGCCGAGGCGACCGAGTTCTTCGGCCGTCCGCGCGGCTTCAATGCCGACCGCTTCGATTTCACGCCACGCTCGGTGACCTGGGCGCAAAATGCGTTCCTGAAGCGGTTTTCCGCGATCGAGACGTCGCGGCACCAGGTTTCGGCAACCGCAATCGGCTAAAGCGCGTCGCGCTGAAACGGATTCATGCGCCGCGCTTTAGGTCTTGTTTTATGCATGTCGTTTTCCCCAAAACCGAGGTCACTTTTGGGCGACATGCATTAAAACGCTAAATTAACCGGCGGCGGCCACAATAGCGCGTTCGATCACGGTCCGCAGGCG
>NZ_RZPQ01000226.1:7339-7735 GCF_003999135.1 Mesorhizobium sp. M7A.F.Ca.CA.004.06.1.1
GGCATGGCCCGCTCCCGCCACATGGAAGACGAACTGCGCGAGCAGAACCAACGCTTTTCGGCTGCGGTCGAGAACATGTCGCACGGCCTGTGCATGTTCGACGCCGACGAGCGGATGATCATCTGCAACGGCAACTACCTGAACATCTTTTGCCTCGAAGCCAGCGTCATAAGGCCCGGCATCCGGTTCCTCGACATTCTGCGCCACAGCGTCGATATCGGCATCGCCTCGCAAACCGCCGACGAACTCTACGCCATCCGCAAGCCCTATATCGATCAGGCAAAGCCCTCGACCTATGAAGAAACACTGTCGGACGGCCGCATCGTCAGCATCTCGCACCGCCCTCTGGCTCTGGGCGGCTGGGTCTCGATCTACGAGGACATCACCGAGCAGCGC
>NZ_RZPQ01000227.1:0-7706 GCF_003999135.1 Mesorhizobium sp. M7A.F.Ca.CA.004.06.1.1
TTGCATCACATATGTTTCGTTTGAATGTCGCGCGCGCGCGGTTCTGTTTCAACTTTTGCCGCGCCCGCGAAATTCAGGTGCTGGCGGCCATAAGGCCTCGGGCGCGCCCTTGGCATCCAGATCGGTCCGTGAGCGCGGAACTGGAGCGCGGTCTGTCCGTTCTCACCTTCATCTGGTTGTGGAAGGGAGATATCATGGCGCCGCGTCCGGCCTGGAGAGGCTATTTAAAGCTTTCGCTGGTCACCTGTGCCGTCGAACTCACCAATGTCGTCACCCACACGGAGCGGGTCTCGTTTCGCATTCTCAACCGCAAGACCGGCAACACGGTGAAGCGCCTCTATGTCGATGCCGAAACCGGCAAGCCTCTGGGGGAGGATGACGAGATCAAGGGCTATGAACTCGACGATGGCGATTTCATCCATATCGAGGAAGACGAGATCGAGGCGGTGCAGATCGAATCCTCGCACACGATGGCGCTCGACGGTTTCGTCGACAAAGCTTCGATCCAGCAGATCTATCTCGATACGCCCTATTATGTCGCGCCGGCCGACAAGGTGTCGGAAGAAGCGTTCGCCGTCATTCGCGACGCGATGGCGGGCAAGAAGATGGCCGGGTTGGCGCGTATCGTGCTCTACCGACGCGAACGGCCGGTGGTTATCGAGCCGCTCGGCAAAGGCATGGTGCTGACGACGCTGCGCTACGACAACACGGTGCGCCAGCAGGACACCGTCTTCGGCGACATCGAGTCGGTGAAGACCGATCAGGAGATGACCGACCTCGCCGAGTTGATCATCGACAAGAAGAAGACGAAGTTCGATCCCTCGAAATTCGACGACAAATACGAGGACGCGCTGCTGGAGCTGATCCGCGCCAAGAAGGCCGGCCACAAGGCGCCGAAGGCCAAGGCGGCGCCCAAGCCTTCCAATGTCGTCAATCTGTTCGACGCGCTGAAGAAGAGCCTGTCAGATTCCGGATCATCGAAAAGGTCTTCGTCGGCGAAAGCCAAGCCGGCGGCCAAACGCGCCAAGCCGAAAGCCAGCGCGCCCAAACGCAAATCGGCCTGAGGAACCCAACGGATGGCCAGCCTCGAACAATATCACTCCAAGCGCGATTTCAAGAAAACCGCCGAACCGGCCGGCAAGGTCGCCCGGACCAAGCAGGGCGGCGCGGGCGGCATCTTCGTCATCCACAAGCATGCCGCGACGCGGCTGCATTACGACCTGCGCCTCGAGCATGACGGCGTGCTGTGGAGCTGGGCGGTGACGCGCGGCCCGAGCCTTGATCCGCATGAGAAGCGACTGGCCGTGCATGTCGAGGATCACCCGATCGACTATGCGCCGTTCGAGGGCACCATTCCCAAGGGCGAATATGGCGGCGGTTCGGTCATCGTTTGGGACGAGGGCACCTGGACCCCCGAGATCGACCCGGCCAAGGCGATGAAGAAGGGCCATATCAGCTTCGAGCTCAGGGGACACAAGCTGCATGGGGCATGGCATCTGGTGCGACTGAAGCCGCGTGCGGGTGAAAAACGCGACAACTGGCTGCTGATCAAGTCGGACGATGCCGCCGCGCGTCCTGGCGAGGACATCCTCAAGGAGGCGCCGGAATCGGTGAAGTCGGGCCTGACGATCGAGGAGGTCGGCGAGGGCAAGGCCGCGAAGGGTGAGAAGCCGAAGGTCTGGCATTCCAACAAGCCGGCCGCCGGCAAGACGAAGGCCGCGGGCAAGAAACTCGACTTCATCGAGCCGCAGCTGGCCACGCTGGAGCGCGATGCGCCGCCGGGCAAGGACTGGCTGCATGAGGTGAAGTTCGACGGCTATCGCATGCAGGCGCAGATCGCCGGCACCGATGTGCGGCTGCTGACCCGGACCGGCCTCGACTGGACGAAGAAGTTCGGCGGCGAGATCGTCGCGGAGCTGGCCGGGCTGAAGTGCAGCGACGCCATCATCGATGGCGAGGTGGTCGTGCTCGCCGACAGCGGCGTCTCGTCTTTCGCGCTGTTGCAGCAGGATCTGTCGGCGAAGCGGACAAATCGCTTCATCTATTACGTATTCGATCTGATGCGCCTCGATGGAAGGGATTTGCGGCGCGAGCCGCTGGTCGAGCGCAAGCAGGCCTTGCAGGATTTGCTCGGCAAGCAGTCCGACAATCCGGCGGTCCGCTTCAGCGACCACTTTTCCGAACCCGGCAAGATCATGCTGGAGCATGCCTGCCGGATGGGCCTGGAAGGCGTCGTCTCCAAGCGTGCCGATGCACCCTATCGCAGCGGCCGCGGCCCGACCTGGGTGAAGTCGAAATGCACGGCGCGGCAGGAATTCGTCATCGGCGGCTATCTGCCGTCGGACAAGACCGGGCGCGGCCTGCGCTCGATCCTGGTCGGCTTCCACGAGGGCGGCAAGCTGCATTATGCCGGCCGCGTCGGCACTGGTTTCTCCGGCAAGGGCGCCAACGAGCTGAAGGCAAAACTCGATGCATTGACGGCAAAGACATCGCCCTTCTCCACCGCCGTGCCGAAGGGCAAGGGCCTGGTCTGGGTCAAGCCCGAACTTGTCGGCGAAGTGGAGTTTCGCAGCTGGACCTCGGACCGTATAATACGCCACGCCTCGTTCCAGGGATTGCGCGAGGACAAGCCGGCGGAGGAAGTCGTGCAGGAAAAGCCCAAAGCGTCGACAGGCAAGACATCGACAGGCAAGAGCACGGCCAAGCCGGCATCGGGTGGCAAAGCCGCCGGATCGATGACGACCACGGTAAAACTCTCGCATCCCGACAAGCTGCTGTGGCCGGATGAAAACATCTCCAAGCAGGGCCTGCTCGACCATTACGCGCAGGTTTGGCCGCGCATGGAACAGTTTGTCGTCAACCGGCCGCTCAGCCTGGTGCGGGCGCCGGACGGTGTCGGTGGCCAGCGTTTCTTCCAGAAACATGCCTCGGCCGGTATGAGCGACAAGATCGCGCGCATGAAGGATCCGACTGACGGCGAGGAGATCTTGTACATCCGGGATTTCGATGGTGTCGCCGCACTGGTCCAGTATGGCGTGGTCGAGATCCACATCTGGGGGTGCACGATCGACGAGATCGAAAAGCCCGACCAGATCATCTTCGATCTCGATCCCGATGAAGGTATCGACGTGAAAGCGGTCCGCGAGGCGGCACTCGATATCAGGGGCAAGCTCGACGAGCTGTCGCTGCCGAATTTCGTCAAGACTTCGGGCGGCAAGGGTTTTCACGTCATGGTGCCGCTGAGACCAGCGGCGGATTGGGATGAGGTCAAAACCTTCGCCCATGATTTTGCCCGTGCGCTGGAGCAGGGTGCCCCCGACCGCTACACGGCGACGCTGTCGAAAAAAGCGCGCACTGGAAAGATCTTCGTCGACTATCTGCGCAATGGCAGGGGCTCGACGACGGTCGCGCCCTATTCGTCACGCGCCAAGAAGGGCGCCACCGTGTCGATGCCGGTGACCTGGCCAGAGATCGAGGCCGGCTTGGCGCCGAACGCTTTCCCGATCGGCGGCAAGACTACGCTGAAACAGCTGGCGAAAGCCGATCCGTGGTCGGATTTCTTTAAGCAGGGCAAGGCTCTGAGGCGGGGTTAACGCTTCGCCCGTTCAAGACAGAAACACCCTCTCAAACGCCTGTCTACCCGGCGGCGAGAAGATCACCGCGCGGCTGTCCTTCTCGCGGCGCGCCCATTTCTCGGCCAGGATCTTCTCGAGGATGGCGGCGCCCAGCGTGCCGGCGAGGTGCGAACGGCGCACGCTCCAGTCGAGGCAGGCGCGGCACACCGGCCGGCGCGGCTTGGTATAAACGTCGATGCCTATCGCCGCGAAATGCGAAGCCGCCGATGGCCCGAGCCTGATCTCCTGTTCGTCGCGGACCAATACGTTCTTGGCGACGAGCCGATCGAGCATCGCCACCGCCTGCTCGCCGGCGAGGTGATCGTAGCAGACGCGCGCCACCCGCATGGCACCATCGCGCGGACCGGGGCGCACACGCTTTGGACCGACGGCTTCCGCGACGCCTGTGATGGCTTCGATCATGCCGGCCACCTGCGGTCCGGCGAGGCCGTAATAGCGATGCCGGCCCTGGCTCGCCACCGTGAGCAGCCCACCTTCCATCAGTTTGCCCAGATGCGAGCTGGCGGTCGGCAGCGAAACGCCGGCCTCGAGCGCCAGTTCGCTCGCCGTCAGCGCCGTGCCGCCCATCAGGGCATTCAGCATGTTTGCCCGTGCCGGGTCGCCGACCAGGCTGGCGATGCTGGCGATGTCGGGTCCTTCACGCATAGTTCGTTCCTCATCGAAGCGTTCTTGTCAGATAATCACTATTCTCAGGTGAGATCAAGGAGACGACGATGGCCGCACGAACCGCTTTCCCCTCAGCCTCGCTCCCCAGCCGTCAATTCTTCCCGTTCGTCACCTGGCTGCGTTCGCGGCTGCTGGCCCGCTGGTATGACCGCCATTTGCAGCGTCTGGACCTTGCCGAGATGGATGATCATCAGCTGCGCGATCTTGGGCTAACGCGGCAAGACGTGCGCCGCGAATGCGCGAAGTCCTTCTGGCAGCCCTAGCAGACCAGACGACACAACGTTTCGATGCCGCTCGAACTATCGACGCACCCCAAGGAGACCACAATGACCATCACCTGCTTCATCCGCTACGAGATCGACCCGTTCGGCAAGGCGGCCTTCGAGGAGTATGCGCGCAATTGGGGCCAGGCCATTCCACGCTGCGGCGCCGATCTGATCGGTTACTACGCGCCGCATGAGGGCTCGGCGACGACCGCGTATGCCGCCTACAACATCGAGAGCCTGGCCGCCTACGAAGCCTATCGCGCCCGGCTTGCCGCCGATCCCACCGGCAAGGCAAACTACGAATTCGCCAAGCGCGAGAGGTTCATCCTGAAGGAGGATCGCATGTTCCTGAAACTGGCCTCAGGCCCGCACGCGAAACTGGTGCTGCCGTGATTGCCGTGATCTTCGAGGTCGAGCCGGCGGAAGGCCGGCGCGACGCCTATCTGAGCATCGCCGCGGACCTGCGTCCACTGCTCGACGGCATTGACGGCTTTCTTTCCATCGAGCGTTTCCAGAGCCTGGCCGATCCGAACCGCATCCTGTCGCTGTCATTCTGGCGCGACGAGGAAGCCGTGAAGGCCTGGCGCAACACCGAGGAACACCGCCAGGCGCAGAAGGCCGGCCGGGGCGGTATCTTTGCCGGCTACCGTCTGCGCATCGCCCATGTGATGAGGGATTATGGACTGACGGAGAGAGACGAGGCGCCTAGGGATAGCCGGGCGGTGAATGGGTGAGTGGCAAGTTTCTTCCTTCTCCCCCTGTGGGAGAAGGTGTCGCCGCAGGCGACGGATGAGGGGTGTTCCAGGGAACGCCAACGTCTCACTCCGCTGGAACACCCCTCATCCGTCTCGGCGCTGCGCGCCGATCCACCTTCCCCCACAAGGGGGGAAGGGAAAAAACTATGCATTCCCGATCAGCACGCCGGCCGCGAACACCAGGGCGCCACCCAGCACCACCTGGAAGGCGGCACGCAGGAAAGGCGTCTGCATGTAGCGGTTCTGGACAAAGGCGATCGCCCACAATTCGAAGAACACCACCACCGCGGCAACCCCGGTGGCCGTCCAGAAATGCGGAATGACATAGGGGAGCGCGTGTCCGAGACCGCCCAGCGTCGTCATGATGCCGACGGTCAGACCGCGCTTGATCGGCGAGCCGCGGCCCGACAGCTTGCCGTCGTCGGAAGCGACTTCGGTGAAGCCCATCGAAATGCCGGCGCCGATCGAGGCGGCAAGCCCGACCAGCAGCGTCTGCCAGGTGTCGTGCGTGGCAAAGGCAGCGGCAAAGATCGGCGCCAGAGTGGACACCGACCCGTCCATCAGCCCGGCCAGCCCTGGTTGCACATAGGTGAGGATGAACTGGCGCTGCTCGGCGCTGGCCTCCTCGGCCTTGACGGCGCCCGGCACATGTTTCTGTTCCAGCCGCTGCGCCAGGGTCTCATGGCCCAGTTCGGCCACCGCCAGATCGTCGAGCAGTTTTCGCGTCGAAGCATCTGCCGTGCGCTTGGCCGCCTCGACATAGAAAAGGTAGGCTTGCCGCTCCATCGCCTCGGCATGGCTGCGCACGTGCTCGATGCCGAGCGGCCGGACCAGCCAGTCGGGCTTGCGCTCGTAATAACCCTTCACATGTTCGCGCCGGATCAGCGGTATGCGCTCGCCGAACCGCTTGCGGAAAAGCTCGATCAACGCATCGCGATGGCCATCCTCTTCCTCGGCCATCTCCTCGAACACTTTTGCCGATTGCGGGAAGTTTTCCGTCAGCCCGTCGGCATAGGCCCGGTAAATGCGACCGTCATCCTCCTCGGAGGAAATGGCCAGCGCCAGGATCTCCTGTTCGGAGAGCGATTCGAAGGGGCGGCGGCCGAAGCCGAAAACACGGGAAAGCATGAGGAATTCACCCTAGTTTAGAATAGTTCTAAACTAGGGTTTTGAACACCTTCGGTCAATTGCGCGCTTGGGTCGCGGTCAAGAATTGTTGAAGCCCCACGCCCGCGGTGACTCTTCATTATCAGTGAATGTTCACCTATATTGCTGGACTCAAGCCAAGAACAAGGAACCGGCAGATGACGGCAAAACAGCCTCCGCACCCCTATGATCCCAAGCCCGTTCTCGATCTCATCGCCAGCATCGAGGCCGACCTGCAGCGCCTGAAGGGCCTGGTCGAGCAGCAGGTCGAGAAATTCGACCCCGCCAACCCGCACAACAAGGCGCCGGACGGCAAACTGACGGAGGAGGGCGTCGAGTGCTGCTACCGCATGTTCGACGAGGGCAAGTCGCGCTACTCGGTCGCCCAGCAGATGAAGATATCCTTTGCCGCCGCCAGCCACCGTTTCAACAACTGGCGCAAGCTGGGTGGGGGCAAGAGGCAGAGGACTTTGCTTGGCTAGATTGGGTGGCCAATTTGGCCGATCTCGGCGCTGCCCCCTCATTGCCCTGCCGGGCATTTCTCCCCGTAAACAGGGAGAAAGAAGCTGGCGGGAAGCGCCGCACCCCCTTGCAACGCTGAAGATTGGCGAAACCAAAGGCGACAGCGTCCTTCTCCCCGTTTACGGGGAGAAGATGGCGGCAGCCAGATGAGGGGCGGCGCAAACGCCGATCATGACTCGCTAAACTTTGTAACGGTCACATTTTTCCCATGGTGCGCCACCTCCCTTTGCGGGCATCATGAAGGGCAACATCTTCCCACAGGACCCACCATGACCACCCTTCCCGGCATCGCCGACATCCACGCCGCCGCCGCGCGTCTCTCCGGCTTGATCATCGAAACCCCCTTGATCGAATCGCAGGAGCTGAACAGACGCTTCGGGGGCCGCATCCTGTTCAAGCCGGAGACGCTGCAGCGTACCGGCTCGTTCAAGTTCCGCGGCGCCTACAACAAGCTGTCGTCGCTCAGCGCGGAGGAGCGCAGCCGAGGCGTCGTCGCTTTCTCATCGGGCAATCATGCGCAGGGCGTCGCCGCCTCGGCCGCGATGTTCGGCGTCAAGGCGGTGATCGCCATGCCTTCAGACGCGCCGGCGATGAAAATTGCCAATGTGCGCAAGATGGGCGCGGAGGTGGTCCCGTTCGACCGCTTTCGCGACGACCGCATGACCGTGATCCGTCCTTACATGGAAAGAGGCATGGTGCTGGTGCCGCCTTTCGAC
>NZ_RZPQ01000228.1:0-7673 GCF_003999135.1 Mesorhizobium sp. M7A.F.Ca.CA.004.06.1.1
GGCCGGCGACATCCCGTCGCCACCCATCGCGGCGAAGGCACTTGAGGCGCGTTCGACCCGCTCGTCGGCATAGGACAGCGAGGCCATGGCAAACGGTGATTGCGGCGGCAGATTGATCTGCGGGCGTTCCGGCACGATCGGGCCGAAATCCGGAAGCGCCAGATCGCCATACGCCGACGACTGCGCCGACATGACCGGCTGGACAGAACCGGAATCGGTCAACTGGCCCGGAAACGGCACGGCCGCGCTGCCCGCAGGCAGGCTTGGCGACGGCCCGTTCATGGCGACCATGACGCCGGTCGGCAGTCCGTCCGACGGGTCGGGCACCCTGTTGCCGGGATGGTAGGAAGCCATCAGATATTGGTCGTCATCGCCGTCAAGCGGCGCGCGGCCGACATATTCGACCTTCACCTGAGCGGTGCCGGTGTTGACATAGTCAAGCATCTGGGCAGCGCGCTCCGACACATCGATGATGCGGCCTTCGTGATATGGGCCGCGATCGTTGACGCGAACGATGACCGAACTGCCGGTCTTGAGATTGGTGACACGGGCATAGCTTGGCAGCGGCATGGTCGGGTGCGCTGCGGTCAGGTGGGTCATGTCGTAGACTTCGCCATTGGCGGTAAGCCGGCCATGGAAGGCATCGCCATACCAGGAGGCCAGGCCGACCTTGGCGTAGCGCTTGTCTTCCTTCGGGTAATACCACTTGCCGCGGACCTGATAGGGTTTGCCGAGCTGATCCCTGCCGCCGCCACGTTGGATGCGCCCATTCTGGGAGATCACACGCGGGCTTGCCTTCACGCCATATTCGGATTCGGCGAAATATTCCTTGGAGCGGGTCTTCTTGTAGACCATCGCTTTCGGCTCGGGCTGCGACGCACAAGCCGCCAGCAAGGCGGCCGACATGGCGAACAACGCGACTGTAGCAGCGCGACGAAGACGCGGTTGCGTCACAGCCTGCATTTTCCTGATGTCCCCTTCAGTCTTGCCTAGACGTCGTATCCAACCGTCGAAGAAGCCGAAACACTCACCCGACCAATACCAGCGACGCCTTCGAACCCCGATCCTTTGTGCGCAGGAATTGCTTATCACGGTATTAACCGATTGTGGCCGCAACCGGGCAAGATTGTGGCGTCTCCACCGCAAGAGCCCTCTGAAAAGTAACGATTTTCGCGCTTCCACGCGAGAGATGTGATGCCCTCTGCCACAGAGAGCCTGGCTTCGCTCCTGCCGGCCATACCTGCCCGTTGACAGGCTTTGTCGGGCAGCGGACCGATAGTCCGGAACAAAGAAATGCGCCGCTAGTTTCATCCGCAGGGCACTCGAACAGAAGGATGAGCATGATGAAAATGGCTTCATTGACAATCGCGATCGCAATGTCACTTTCTGCCGGGTCTGCGATCGCCGCATGCCCGGACAAGTCGGCTTCCAATGCCGGGACGGATGCCGAGCAGACCGCCGGCATTTCGAAAGATGGAACTCACGCGCCCTTAGAGGCCCCGAAAGCCACGGACAGCGCGGGCAAGCCAACCGCCAAGGATGGCGCCACAATGCCATTGGCGGGCGCTGAAGGCGGCGGGGACAAGAATCTCGCAACCTCGCAGCAGGACATTGAGGCGCAGCAGCATGGTGATAAGGCCGCGGCGGCAAAGGCCGATGAAAGCTGCAAAGACTGAGGACCGCTCAGGCCGGAGCCAAATTGCAGCTTCGGCCTTCCTCACCAGCAGCTGTTCCCTTGGCGAACTAAATTTTTGGGGAAATACCGCAGCCGTCCCAAGAGGTTGGCCCTGTGGGGATTAACCCGTCCGCCCGGTTGCTTGATGGTTCCGGTCGATAGCCGGATCGCGCCCTTGCCTGGGCCCCTGCATGCAAGCACTGCAGCGCCTCACATCTCGGGCAACGCCCGCGGCGGGCTTCTTCTTCATGCACCATTGGACCGCGATAGTCCCGGCGCTCGATCCCGACACGCTCAGAGTCTGCCCAGGAAAGCAGGAACCGACGCAGCGGTGGTTGACGCAGCCCTCAATGCCGCTTTACAGGAATGAGGCGTGAACCAGCCGGGAGCGCCTTCGGTGCCAATCCGGTGCCAACAGGCCAAACGAGCTGGCCTCGTGCTACCCAAGTGGTTGAAGAATCACGATGGAGGAATGGCCGAGCGGTTTAAGGCACCGGTCTTGAAAACCGGCGTGGGTGCAAGCTCACCGTGGGTTCGAATCCCACTTCCTCCGCCAGAATTCTAATTAACTAATTGAAAAAGCGGAGTAAATCGCTCTCGCCTTATTCGGTTCCTAACTCAGTTCCTAACTTTTTCGTTCAATGACGACTTATCGCCAGAGCGATTGCCCTCCCCTGAGCATGACCATGTCGTCATCCTCGTCGTCCTCGGGCTCATACGGCGCCGGTGCCTCAAGCAGGTCGATTCGCCTGAGATCAGTCCCTCCCATCGGCGCATCGAGCGAGAGCGTTTTGAACGTGTCGTATTCACGGTTGTAGCCGGTGACGTAATCCTTCATCCGCGCACCGACGTGCTCCAGCAGTAGCTTGCCTTCGAGCACAGCCAGGAGCATCGAGGCGATAACATCATCACGCATGAAGCGCGGAAGTCCTGAACTGACCGCCCGGCTCACCACCCGATAGACCGTGTCCGGGTCGTGGCGCATGGTGTTGATTGATTTCTTTCGCAGCATCCACGCGGCCTGCTTCTTATAGATTTCCTGGCGATGTTCGACAAAGTATTTTCGTTGGGAAATCCGGGTTTCATCCAGATGACCAGCTCTGTACGCATGGTAGTACGCAACCACTTTTTCCGGATTGGCTAGACGCCAAGCTTTCTTGGCCGCTGCACGTATCTCCTTATGTGTCTCACGATACCTTCGCCCGTAGTCCAAGTCTTTTTGACGGTTCTCAGCTCTCCATTTTTTCTTCTTTTCCCTAGCTTCTGGCGAACGTTTCCTTGCCAAGACTTTTTCGCGATTTTTGGTTAGGTATCGGTGTTGTGCTTCGAGGTGCTTTATCGGATCGCGGGCCATCCTGGCACGGTGGAGCTTGGAGACATGACCGCGCAAGATAGTGGGAAAGCTTGTGCCCGCTAATCCCGCTACGCTCCACCACCAAATGAAAAGCCCGCCATCTCTCGGCAGCGGGTCGCCGCCGGGGCTGCCTGTGCAACAAAGGCCTTCGATCCGCGTTGAGGCTGGTCTCAGTGGAGCTTCGACAATGGACCCCGCAACCGCAGCAGTATTGCTTTTACTCTCTTGCAGCCCAGGCCAGGCTGCCGTCTGCAAGCCCATTGAGGCCGCGCCGACGACATATGCGTCGTTCGACGCGTGTCGGGCATCTCTAAAAGACAGACTCGCAGGTGCGCCAAACGGTGAAATCGTCGGACGATGCCATCCTGTCGACGAGACTGTCACCGGTTCACTGCCCGCCGGGTACACCACCGTTGTTGTCACGCGGGGCGTTGGGGGCAACGCCATCAGCAATAGCTACATCGTTCAACACAAAGAATAGAAAGGCCCGCCACCATGAGGCAGCGGGCTCTATGTCCACTATTTGACGATACGGGGGTCACCAGCCGTTGCGATGCCAATCCGACCCCTCTTGCGGCATGTCGGTATCGTTCGACCACGCGATATCGCCATAGTCTTCCGCACAGTACGCTTCGGCGTCGTGCTGCTCTTCGAGGTCGCAATCGTCGCGCTCTCGCTCGTCGTCCCCTTCCCTGTCATCGGCGCCGACGACTTCGATGCCGCCAGCCAGCCAAGGTTCTAGATCCGGGTCCGGCTCTACGAAGTCCAGCAGCGAAATCAGCCGCTCAATCTCGTCCTCGATCGAGCGGCGGACAGTCGGGTCGGAAAGGCGGGTGTGCGCGTTCATGACCGCACCGCCTTCCTGTTTGCCTTTCGCGTCGCCTGTTGACGGGAATGGAGTTCGATGCGACCCGCGAAGGCGGCTTCATCGCGGGCGACAGAGAGCGCGGTTTCCGGCGATCCGCCACCATTGCGGCGAAGCCAATCCTCTTTCCAGCGCAGATCACGGACGCACCGGGCCGGGATGAAGACCTGTTTGAGACATTGGATTTGCCAAGCCTTGAAGGCCTTGTCCGCTAGGTCGCGCTGGAAAACCGCTTCGGCGCTGTCCTTCCCATGTGTATCGGTGGCAAGGATGCGTCGAAAATCGGCGGTCATGCGGAAATGATATGCCAACTCGATTTGCATGCGGCCGGTGCGCCAGTCGGAGGCCGGCTTCAGCCATGCGATGAGCTCGTCCAGTTCCCCGGAAGGCGGCGGCTTCGGGCGAAAGTATACAACTTCGCCCATGGTCAGCCCTCACCACAGAAGGACGCAAGACAGGCGATAAACTCGACGTCATCGACCGCAACGCCGAGGGCTCCGTAGCCATGAATGAGAGCTGCCGCCTTCGCCCTCACTTCGACCATCGTCACGCAGGGATGCCTGATTAAAGCTTGAAACGCCGTGTTCCAGACAGCGATTGCGTCGTCTGCTTGCTGCATGGCGTCGTGGTGACCGCTGGCGTGGGTCACGGCTTCCTGTTTGCGCAGCGAGGTTAGGCCCTCGGTTTCTGCGGACGTGATGCCTGCCATCCACCGATTGTAGCCGGCGCGATCCATGCAACTCGACGCCCACGACTCATCAACCTGTGCCTTCTTGCGGGCAATCTCGGCTTCGAGGTCGCCGGACGACCGGAAGGCTTTCGGATGGTGCGACCAGATGGACGAGAGCCCACCGGGAGGCGTCCACTTCGGAAAGAGCTTATCGCCAAGCGCGTCAGCGATGGCATTTTCCCGAGCCGCTGTTGACACATAGGTCTGTTCGGCCCGCTGGCAGGCGGCGATTGCCTCTTCTAGGCTGGTCGGCGCGGCGTGAGCCGCAGGAGAGACCGCAACAACGGCGGCAGCGGTTGAGAAAGCAGCCGCACCAAGCAAGAGGTTGCGGCGGTTGACATTGGGCATGCCTTCGGCGGCAGCCCGAACAGATGTGCTCGGCATGTGTTTGGTTCCCTATGAACTAGTTACAT
Organism: Mesorhizobium sp. M7A.F.Ca.CA.004.06.1.1; assembly: GCF_003999135.1. Classification (NCBI taxonomy): domain Bacteria; kingdom Pseudomonadati; phylum Pseudomonadota; class Alphaproteobacteria; order Hyphomicrobiales; family Phyllobacteriaceae; genus Mesorhizobium; species Mesorhizobium sp. M7A.F.Ca.CA.004.06.1.1. Next base: position 5,038 of record NZ_RZPQ01000228.1, read on the forward strand.
TTACTAGTTAACCATGAACCGCAATTCGCTTGCCGTCAACAGCAAACTATGAAATATTCCTAGTCTACCGATATGGGGACACAACATGCTCACTACAGGAAACCAGCTTCGCGCTGCTCGGGCGCTTGCTGACATGGATCAAGGGACGCTTGCCAAGCGGGCAGGAATCAACATCAACACGATAAGCGCGATGGAAAAGAAGTGCGCCGAAGGACTGACCAGCGGTTTGGACAAGGTGCGCGCCGTGATGACCGTTCTTGAGGAAGCCGGCATCGAGTTTCTGAACCATGGGAGCCCAGGCGTCAGGCTGAAGGCAAGGCCATGACCCGCCTTTCTATCGTAGAAGAGCTTGAGAACGCCGCCGATAGCATCGCCGACATGTCGCGAGCGGATCTTCAGATCATGCTTCGGCGGGCTGCTTTGATGCTCCGGAACGTCGCCGGCCTACCGCTGGAGCCAGCCACGGAGGACGCGCTGAACTCCATCGCCGCCGAGATGAAGATCAGGCCGGGCGGATCTCATTCAGATCATCTTGCGTGAGTGGCTGGAAACGAATGCCTATTTGCCGGTCCGGACGATCGATGAGGAAAGCGAGACCGACGGCAGCGCCTAACCTTGCCGTTCCGCTGCAGAATAAACTCCGTCACTCATTTCGATGAGCCCGTCGCGATCAACCACCGAGATTTTTCCTCGACCCGCACGAATGTAGCCCATGCCTTCCAACGTCTGCAACGCGAGAGTGACGCCTGGTCGTCGGGTACCCAGCATCAGCGCCAGTTGCGCATGCGTAATCGGCAAAGGTTGTGGCAAGCGGTCCTGAAGCATCAGGAGCATTCGGGCGATTTTAGCGTCCGCTGTCTGTCGCGCGTTAGCGAAAGCCGATCCGGCAAACTGTGCCGCCAAGTCGTAGAAGTAGCGGATGACCAGCAGTCGCATGTTCGGGGAGCGCGCAAAAGCCTCAGTGAGCCGTCCCGCTTCTAGGGCATAGGCATCACAAGAGGTGAGAGCCACATAGTCATGTGCGGAAACCCCAACCCCGAAGGCGAGCGCGGCCCCGGTCATTCCTTCCTGTCCAACTAATGCGATGCCGGCGGCCCCGCTATTGTTATTTCTGGCAATTACACCTGCCACCCCGCTGCAAATGAAGTAAACAGATGAACTCACAGCGTCGGCAGTTTCGAAATGGTAGCCTGGGGGATAGGTCTGAAGCTTCAATTCGGGAATCAGGGCACTTTGGTCATCATGGAAGACCAAGGCGCTCAAAAGCCGGTTGAAAAACTCCGTCACCCGCTCCCCAATTCATTCTGGTGAACCTGCATCGTAATGCACAATCGCATCAAGGATCGTTCTATACAGGCTGTCAACTTCCCCGTCGATCTCATCGCGTTTTATGCCAACCGCTTTGGCGTCAGCGTCCATGGCGGATTCTCCAAGAAGGTAGCCAAAGCCGCCGTGAGTTCCGGCCGCGGGAGAAGGGCTAGTTCTCCTCATCGGAGTCGTGGCGCAGGTCCTCCTCGTCACGCATGGACTGAATGCTATTCTGCGTGTTCCTCGCATCCAACGCCGCTTGCAGTCTCGCCGCTGCGATTAGGATCCTATCGGGTACTGCTTCCGGTGGAGTAGGCATTTCCATAGGCGCATTAACATTTGTTAGTCGAAAATGTTCCCCCGGCGGGCATAGGGACCACCGGCCGCAGGAACCTTAGACGATCCTGATTGCCACTGGGTGCGTGATCTTTTGCACCGCCCCTAGAACAGGTCCTCGAAGTCAGCAGGGCTGCCCCTGGTGCGCCGACGAACGACAATTTCCAGACCGAGGGAAGAAAGCGTTACCATCAAGGTTCGCAGCTGCACTGCAGGCTTTCCGGCCTCAAGGTGCGATATTGTGCCCTGGCGGAGGTGCACTCGATCTCCAAGCGCCTCTTGCGTAAGCCCTGCTTTCCGACGGGCGCGCCGCAGGATTGCGCCGATCTGCTTTTCATTGCGCGCTATCGCGTCAAGCATCATGGTCCTCCGAATACGCGAATGCGTATAAAATGGTGATATACGCGATGGCGTATAAAATGCCAAATTAGAGAAAAGGCGTCCAAGGTGTCGATCGGACCGGCATTGATGACGGGTGCCAGTTCCTCGACGAACTCCGGCAAGCTGCACGGCGGCGACCTGATCGTGTGCACTACAGTGTACTAAATGATTTGAGACAATGGATATCGCCCGTTTTCTTTAATCAGCAAATTCGCCCCGTGTTACTCTCCCTTAATACCGTCGGACGGTATTAAGGAGCGCCGGCGATGCCCGAACTCTCGACTGCTCTTCGCGTCCCGGCAGCGCAATACCTTCGCATGTCAACCGACCATCAGCGGTATTCACTCGATAATCAAAGAGCGGCCATTTCGGAGTATGCCGAGATGAGAGGCTTTGCCGTTGTCCGCACGTATGCCGACGCAGGCAAGAGCGGCCTAAGTCTGAAAGGGAGGGACGGACTACAGCAACTGCTCGCGGATGTCGTGACTGGTCAGGGCGGCTTTTCCGTGATCCTCGTCCTGGATGTCAGCCGGTGGGGACGATTCCAGGATACGGACCAGGCCGCGCACTATGAATTTATCTGCCGCGATGCAGGCATCAATGTCCACTAC
>NZ_RZPQ01000229.1:0-7670 GCF_003999135.1 Mesorhizobium sp. M7A.F.Ca.CA.004.06.1.1
TCGAGGACGCGGGCGCCTCGACCTTGCCCGGCCGCATGCGTGCGCAGACCGAGATCGCCATCCGGGATGCCGACCTGATCTTCTTCACCATCGACGCCAAGTCCGGCCTGTTGCCCGACGACAGGACCTTCGCCGAGATCGTGCGCAAGTCCGGCAAGCCGGTCGTGCTGGTCGCCAACAAGGCCGAGGCCAAGGGCGCCCAGGGCGGCATGCTGGAGGCCTGGGAACTCGGCCTTGGCGAGCCGATCCCGGTTTCGGCCGAGCATGGCCAGGGCTTGCCTGACCTGCGCGACGCCGTGATCGGCGCGCTCGGCGAAGCGCGCGCCTTCGGCGAAGAAGAAGATGGCGAAGACGAAGACGTCGCTGCCGGCGAGGTGCTGATCGGCGAGGATATCGCCGATCCGGATGCCGAGCACACCTATGACGACACCAAGCCGATGCGCATTGCCGTCGTCGGCCGTCCCAATGCCGGCAAGTCGACGCTGATCAACGCGCTGATCGGCGAAGAGCGGCTGCTCACCGGACCGGAAGCCGGCATTACCCGTGATTCGATCTCGGTCGATTGGGATTGGCATGGTCGCCGCCTGAAATTGTTCGACACAGCCGGCATGCGCCGCAAGGCCAGGATTCATGAAAAGCTGGAAGTGATGTCGGTGCAGGACGGTCTGCGCGCCATCCGGTTTGCCGAGATCGTCATCATCGTGCTCGACGCCACCATCCCCTTCGAGAAGCAGGATCTGCAGATCGCCGACCTGATCATCAGGGAAGGCCGGGCGCCGGTGATCGCCTTCAACAAATGGGATCTGATCGACCATCCCCAGGAACTTCTGGCCGAACTGCGAGAGAAGACGGAACGGCTTCTTCCCCAGGCGCGCGGCCTCCAGGCCGTACCTGTCTCCGGCGAGACCGGGCGCGGCCTCGACAAGCTGATGGATGCCGTCATCAGGACGCACAAGGTGTGGAACAGCCGCGTCTCGACCGGCAAGCTCAACCGTTGGCTGGAAGGCATCCTGGCACACCACCCGCCGCCTGCCGTGGCCGGGCGCCGGCTGAAGGTCAAATACGTCACCCAGGCCAAGACCCGGCCGCCGGGTTTCGTTGTCCAGTGCTCGCGGCCCGATGCGATGCCGCAATCCTATGTCCGCTATCTCTCCAACAGCCTGCGCGAAGCCTTCGACATGCCCGGCGTGCCGATCCGCATCGCGCTGCGCACGTCGGACAATCCATTCGCCGGCAGGTCCAACAAGCGCAAATAAGCGGTCGGGCTCGAATGAGCCTCTTTGCTCGCGGGAATTCTCCGCAAAGTTGGCGGGACAGCACCCCCCTCTGGCCTGCCGGCCATCTCCCCCGCAAGGAGGGAGATCAGCAGTTCGTTCTGACGGCGCCTTTCTTGCAACGTTGAAGATTCGCGAGAGCACTCGCGACATCCAATCTCCCCCCTTGCGGGGGAGATGTCCGCAGGACAGAGGGGACGGAACGCGACACTGGATACCTTTCCGGCTGTCTAAGCGACCTCCTTCAACCGCTCGTCCCGTGGCAGCGCCTGCAACGCCGCCTGCAACAATATGTCGGCTAGCCGCGCTGCCACCGGATCCAGTTCAGCATCCTTCTGGTGCAGCACCAACGCCATTTTGGGCAATGCCGGCAGCCCGGCGATCTCCGGCGTCATTGCGCTGACGCTGGCCGGCAGGCCGATGTCGGTGCGGATCGTCAGCCCCAGCCCCGCCGCCACCGCTGCCCAGATGCCGCCAAGGCTCGGGCTGGAAAAGGCCATCCGCCACGACAGCCCGGCGCGGTCGAGCGTTTCGGTTGCCACCGTGCGCAGAAGGCATGGCGCTTCGAGCGCCACCAGCGGCAGCGGCTCACCGTCGCGCAGGCTGGTCTCGATGCGCTTTGCCGGCCCGATCCAGCGCATCGGCACATCGGCGACATGCTGGCTGTAGGGCAGCGTTTCGCCGCAGTGCCAGGCGAGCGCGATGTCGAGGCTGCCTGACATGACCCTTTCGGCAAGGTCGTGGCTGCGTGCGATCCTGGCTTCGATCTTCACCTTGGGGTGCGCCCGGGCAAATCGGCCGAGCACGTCCGGCAGCACCGCCTCGCCGAAATCTTCCTGCAAGCCGAGCCGTACCCAGCCTTCCAGCTCGACATCGTGGATGGCGGATGCCGCCTCGTCATTCAATTCGATCAGCCGGCGCGCATAGCCGAGCATGGTCTCGCCGGCCTCGGTCAAAGCGAGGCCGCGTCCTGATTTGCGGAAGATCGGCGTCGCCGCCTGTTCTTCCAGTTTCTTCAATTGCGCGCTGACCGCCGACGTCGACCGGCCAAGCCGGTCAGCCGCCTTGGCAAAGCTGCCCAGCTCCATACCGGTGACGAAACTGCGCAGGACGTCGAGGTCGAAAGTTACGCGTCGCATATCTGAAGTCCCGATTTTCAGGATTGTAAGTTCAAAACTTCCTGATTTTCAGGATGAAATTATGGCGGTAGGGACAGATCGTCAAGGCCGGACCACTGGCCAGCACGGGAAATGAAATCATGTCCGCCATCGTCAATTGCACCGATCGGCAGTCGCCGAAGCTCCTGGAAGATACCGGTTCCGCCGGGAGGGTTTTCAAGCCGGGCCATCGCTGGAAGGTTCTGGGCATCGGCGTTGCCGCCAATGCCGCCTTCTCGGCTACGTTCTCCGGCATCCCGGCGACGGCGGTCGTTCTTCGCCAGGGCTATCATTTGGGCAATGCCGAGCTCGGCCTGGCGCTCGGCCTTCTCGGGCTGGGGGTCGCGCTCAGCGAACTGCCCTGGGGTTTGCTCACCGATCGCTGGGGCGACCGCCGCGTGCTCCTGATCGGGCTCTGCGCGACGGCGGCGTGGCTCCTGGTCATGGCGATGCTGGTTGTGCCGACAAAGTCCGGTATTCCCGGCGTCACGCTGCTCTCCGCGAGCCTGCTCATCACCGGACTGCTCGGCGGCAGCGTCAACGGTTCGAGCGGCCGCGCCATCATGGGCTGGTTTCGGGAAAACGAGCGCGGCTTCGCCATGAGCGTCAGGCAGACGGCGGTGCCGCTTGGCGGTGGCCTTGGCGCGCTCGTGCTGCCCTCGCTTGCGCTGGCTTTCGGCTTTGGCGCGGTGTTCGGGGTGCTGGCGGGCGCATCCGCTCTGTCTGCCCTGTTCGCCTGGCGCTGGCTGCACGAGCCGCCGACGGCGGGCGAGGGCCATCTCGCTTCGGCTGTGGCCGGACCGGCGCCGCTGCGCAATCGCGATGTCTGGCGTATCGCGACCGCCATCGGCCTGCTCTGCTTTCCGCAGGTGGCCGTGCTCACCTTCGCTTCCGTGTTCCTGCACGATTTCGTTGGGTTGGGAACGGCGGCAATCGGCGCGAGCCTCGCCGCCGTTCAGATCGGCGCCATGGTCATGCGCATCTGGAGCGGCCGCTTCACCGACCGTCACGGCAACCGCCGCCAATTTCTTCGCTTGTGCAGCGCGTTCAGCGCCCTTGCCTTCGCCATGCTTTGGCTGCTGGTCCTGTTCGGCCCAACCGTTCCGGGCGGCCAGCTCATCTGGTTGGCGGTCCTTCCAGTCGTGCTAATTGTCGCAGGCATCTCGGTCTCTTCCTGGCACGGCGTCGCCTACACCGAGCTTGCCACCCTTGCCGGGGCCAGCCATGTCGGGACCGCGCTCAGCCTTGCCAACACCTTTGTTTTCGTAGGCTTCTTCCTGGTGCCGGTGGCCATTCCGGGGCTCTTGCACCTTTGGTCTTGGTCCGGCGTCTGGCTGGCGGCCGCCATCTGCGCGCTGATCGCCCGGCCGATCTTCCTGCGTCCGGCCTGAGTTCGGCCGCAAAACCGCCCGACTTCGGAACCACGACCTGAAGCCGGCTGAGAACAATCCGATCGAAGCCGTTAACGTCCCATCAAGGTTAATGCATCATTTTGCTCTCCAGTGGGGTCTGTCGCGTTCCTGGAGAGTGTTCCGTGCATCGACGTGTGTTGAAGCGGCTGGTTGCCGCCGCCGGTGAGAGAAGACGTGGCTTTCTGCCCCCGTTCGTCATCGGTCTCGGCATCTGGATCGGCTTTCCGACCATCGTCGCCTATCAGGACATGACGAGCCTTGTCTCCGGCCTCGAAGCGAACACCCGCTGGAATTCCTATGTCGAGAAATCCGTCGCCGGCTCGACCCATGCGGCCGAGATGCCCTTTGTCGATTCTGATGTCACCGGCTCCATCTCCGGATCGGGTGTCCACCTGGCCGGTGTCGGCAACGTGTCGTTTCGCGGCAAGGGCGGCAAGGTCAGCGGCACGCCCGATGAGGACCGCGTCGTGCGCGCCGAGAAGAAAGGGCGCATCGTCCAGATGTCTCCCGTCGCACCGCCGAAGAACTTCAACGCCGGCTCGATCTTCGAGCGCACCTCCTCCTTGCTGCGGCCCAGCATGGACAGCGGCCTGAAAATGGCTTTCGCCAAGCCGCAGATCAAAGGCAAGGAAATCCAGATCGCCGCGGCATTCCATGCGCGCGAGGACAGGAAGCCGGATCCCGGCGTGCCGGCCATGCTGGCAGCGCTGGTCAACAACGACCATCCGGACGTGCTGGCCACCGCCTACGCGCAGTCCGAGCCTGACTATGCCAAGGCATCGCCCTTCGAAGCCCTGCTTCAGGACGAGCAGCCCAATGAGGGCCGCTTCATTCCGCCGATGGCCAAGGGCGATCATTCGTGGATCCAGAACCCGCTGCCCGCCAGTGTCTTCTCCCAGAAGGAGCAGGCATGCCTTGCCAACGGCATCTATTTCGAGGCGAGGAGCGAATCCGTGCGCGGCCAGGCCGCCGTCGCCCAGGTCATCCTCAACCGCGTCCGCAACCCGACCTATCCGAATTCGATCTGCGGCGTCGTCTACCAGAACGACAGCTGGTTCAACCGCTGCCAGTTCTCCTTCGCCTGCGACGGCAGGAAGAAGCGCATCGATAGCCCAGCCGCCTACAAGACCGCCAAGGAGATCGCCATGGCCGTCACTGCCGGCAAGATCTTCATCCCGGAGGTCGGATCGTCGACCCACTACTATGCGCAATATGTCCATCCCGGCTGGGCGCGCACGATGCAGAAGATGACCAAGATCGGCCTGCATATCTTCTATCGGACCTATGGCGGCGGCTGGAGCTGAGTGCGGAGTAGCCGCTGATCTTTGATGTGGCGCGCAGCCGATCAAAGGGCCATTGCGCGGGGGATTCGCGCCATGCATCTTCGTCATCATGGCGGGCACGATGTCGCACCTTTCTAATTCATTGATTTTATTGCCTAAAATACATGGCAATGAACTTCCGCCCGTGGCTTGACGGGCGCAAACCCTCTAACTATGTTGCCGGCGACTTTAGAAGCGGACGGACGGTGACGGTCTGACCGGGCAGGGGGGGTGCGATGGCCGACAAGAATGGGCCAGACGGAACCGGAAAAACCGGCCGCGGCAATCAGCATGAGCCCGACATCCGCGACGACGATCTTGAGCGCCGCCGCCGTGACCTTGAAGCTTCGCTTGCGACAAGGCGGCCGGGCCGGCTCGAGGGGAAAGACGACGCGAAAGCGGGCAGTGTGGCCGGTTACGGTCAGGCGCTCAAACTCTCCAGCGAATTTATCGCCGGGGTGGTGGTGGGTGCCGGCATCGGCTGGATCATCGACCGTCTGGCGGGGACATCGCCATGGGGTCTGATCGTGTTTCTGCTGCTTGGTTTTGGCGCCGGAGTGCTCAATGTGATGCGTTCCGCCGGCGTTGTGGCAGAATTTGGACAGGGCGATAAATCGCGCCGTGGCCAAGACGACAAGAAATGACCGCGCACCATGTGCGGTAATGGTAACGAGGCCGTACGCGGCATTGACGGGGTTTGAACGTGGCAGCTGACAAGGTCGATCCGATCCACCAGTTCCATATCAACAAGCTGATTCCGATCGACATCGGGGGCTATGACCTGTCTTTCACCAATTCGGCACTGTTCATGGTCGCAACCGTTATCGTCGCGGCTGGATTCCTGTTTCTCACGACGTCAAGCCGCAGCCTGGTTCCCGGGCGGCTTCAGTCGGTCTCCGAGATGGCCTACGAGTTCGTCGGCAACATGTTGCGCGATGCCGCCGGCACGCAAGGCATGAAGTTCTTCCCTCTCGTGTTCTCGCTGTTCATGTTCGTGCTCGTCGCCAATCTGCTTGGCCTGTTCCCGTATTTCTTCACCGTCACCAGCCACATCATCGTCACCTTCGGCCTTGCCGTGCTGGTGATCGCAACCGTGGTCGTCTACGGCTTCATGAAGCATGGTCTCGGCTTCCTGAAACTGTTCGTGCCGCATGGCGTGCCGGTCTTCCTGCTGCCACTGGTGGTGCTGATCGAAGTGATCTCCTTCGTGTCGCGCCCGGTCAGCCTCTCGGTTCGTCTGTTCGCCAACATGCTCGCCGGCCACATCACGCTGAAAGTGTTTTCCGGCTTCGTGGTCAGCCTGAGCGCGCTCGGCGCGGTCGGCGTCGCCGGCTCGATCCTGCCTCTGGCGATGGCGGTGGCGCTGACGGCACTGGAACTGCTGGTCGCCTTCCTGCAGGCCTACGTCTTTGCCGTGTTGACCTGCATGTATCTCAACGACGCCCTGCACCCCGGGCACTAGGTCCAAAAGTTTCCGGCCCAAGAATTTCCAACATTGGCGCCGGATGGAATCGCAACGGAATTTTAGATCCAAAGGAGTTGAACAAATGGACGCAGAAGCAGCAAAGTACATCGGCGCCGGCATCGCTTGCCTGGGCATGGGTGGTGCGGGCATTGGCCTCGGCAACATCTTCGGCAGCTACCTCGCGGGCGCACTGCGCAACCCGTCGGCTGCCGATGGCCAGTTCGGCCGCCTGATCTTCGGTTTCGCCGTGACCGAAGCTCTGGGCATCTTCTCGCTTCTCATCGCGCTTCTGGCCCTGTTCGGCTGAGCACTCGGGAAGATTGGACAGGCCGGCCGCGCGAGCGGCGGGCCTGAATTTCGGGGATAGTCCATGTTCGTGACATCTGCCTTTGCGCAAGAGTCCGCGCCATCAGCCGATACCAGCCACGCTGCTACGGAAGGCGACACGCATTCCAGCACCGGTGTGCCTGCTGAAGCGCATGGCACGTTTCCGCCATTCGATCCGGCGACGTTCCCGTCGCAGCTTCTGTGGCTGGCGATCACCTTCGGGCTGTTCTATCTCTTCCTGAAGCGGGTTGTGATGCCGCGCGTCGGCGGCATCATCGATGTCCGCAACGATCGCATCACGCAGGATCTCGATCAGGCGGCCAAGTTGAAGGGCGAGGCCGACGCTGCCGTTGCTGCCTACGAGCAGGAACTGGCGGAAGCCAAGACCAAGGCCAACGCGATCGGCCAGCAGGCCAACGACGCGGCTAAGGCCGAGGCCGACACCGCTCGCAAGAAGGTCGAGGCCGCGCTCGACGCCAAGCTTGGCGAAGCCGAGGCCCGCATCTCTTCCATCAAGGCCAATGCCATGAAGGAAGTCGGCAGCATCGCCGAGGACACCGCTTCGGCGATTGTCGAAGCCCTGGTTGGCGGCAAGGCCAGCAAGGCAGAGATCGCGGCCGCGGTCAAATCCGTGGCCCGGTGAGGAGCGCATCATGGACGCCACATCTCTCGCGACGCTCTGGGCCACGGTTGCGCTGGTGATGTTCCTGGGC
>NZ_RZPQ01000022.1:0-20075 GCF_003999135.1 Mesorhizobium sp. M7A.F.Ca.CA.004.06.1.1
GGACAATGTCAGCCTCGCCTACCGCCTCTACGAAAAGTTGACGCTTACGGCGCCTGACCGGCGCCTGGGTGGTCTTGGAGGCAAAATCGGACGTTCCGGCGGCAAGCAGGTCGTGCAGGCGCTGGAAGATGTCAGCTTTGAACTCAAAGCAGGCGATCGGTTAGGCTTGGTCGGCCCAAACGGGGCCGGCAAGACGACACTGCTCAAGGTGTTGTACGGCATCTATCAGCCATCGTCCGGCATAGTAGCCATCGAAGGCAAAGTCGACGCTTTGTTCAACATCAACATAGGATTTCGCCCCGAAGCGACGGGGCGGCGAAACATTGTTCTGAGGGGTTTGATCAGCGGGTGGACCGAGGCCGAGATCCAAGAAAAAATGCCGGAGATCATCGCCTTCAGCGAACTTGGCGACTTTATCGATGTCCCTTTCAAAACCTATAGCCAGGGTATGGCCGCTCGTCTTGCTTTCTCTGCGGCTACAGCGCTTGACCCCGAAATTCTGCTGATGGACGAGTGGATCGGCGCCGGCGACGCCGCGTTTCAGGAAAAAGCCAAACGACGCATGGATGAACTGGCAGAGAAGGCAGGCATCATCGTCCTGGCGACCCACAATGAGAGCCTGCTCGAAAGCGTATGTACGAAAAGAATGACGCTTAAGAACGGAAGGGTCGAAGCCTTCACGACGAAACCTGCAAAGAGGGCTGGAACGCGAGCTAAGTCTTAAAGGTACTCTTCCCGGATACTATTTGCTCGCAGTTCAGATTCCAATTCGTCGCACCTGCTGTAGTTGAGTATGCCAACGTTGCGCCCTGCGGACGTTACTAAAATGAATTGCGCTCGAGCCGTTGAGTTACCGATGACGAGACAAGAATCTGTTCCGATGAATGATCTGAAGCGCCTGTATCAGCGCTACCAGGTCGAAATCGAGAGTGAGGTAGTGAACACGCTACGTTCGGGATGGTGGCTCAATGGCGCTATCGGCAAAAGGTTTGCGGCAAATTTTTCCAGATTCATAGGTGTTTCGGAATGCGTTCTCGTGGCCAACGGGACGGATGCGCTCGAACTTGCATTGGCCGCAGTGACCAAGCGCTACGACGGGCGCGAGGTGATCGTCGCCGCCAATGCGGGGGGCTATGCCAGTTGTGCCTGCTGGCAGAATGATCTCGTTCCGCACTATGTCGATATCGAACCAGCCAGCCAACTCATAGCCCTTCAATCGGTACTGAAAGCAGCCAGCGCAGACACCGCTGCGATCGTCGCCACCCACCTCTATGGTGGCGTCGTTGATGTCCGCGCCATCCGGGACGGACTTGAGCAGGCTGGCCTCTCGCACATTCCAATCGTGGAAGATTGCGCGCAGGCGCACGGGGCGAGAATCGGAAGCGACGTTGCAGGCTCGCTGGGGGATATCTCCACGTTCAGCTTTTACCCAACCAAAAATCTCGGAGCCATGGGGGACGGCGGCGCTGTTCTTACCTCCGACACGGCAACCGCCGCGCATGTACGGCAACTGCAACAATATGGCTGGAGTTCAAAATATCATGTCGGCGTGCCCAACGGCCGCAACTCCCGCATGGATGAAGTTCAAGCCGCGATACTGGACGTTTTGCTGGGCGATGTGGATAGACGCAACCAGCAGCGGCGTGGCATCCTAGACCAGTACAAGTCGGTTGCCGGGCGTCGATTCCAGTTCCTGGAAGGTGGCGAAGGCGCTGTCGCGCACCTCGCGGTCGCGCTTTGCGACGACCGGGACGCCTTCAGGGCGTTCATGAAAGAGCGCGGCATCGACACTGACATACACTACCCTGTGCTGGATTGCGACCAGGTCGGCTGGGCGGACTTACCGATGATGGGGAGCGAAAATCTCACCGTATCGAGGGCCAGCGTCAGCCGTCTCTGTTCGGTCCCCTGCTATCCCGATATGAGGGACGACGAGGTAGAGCGGGTTTGCCTGGCCCTCCGCGAATGGGAGACAATGTGACAACACGCTCGATCGTTTTCCCGATCTATCGAAATCAGGCGAACATCCCTTCCCTCCTGGGCGCAGTCGCCGATTTCCACTCCAGATATCATAGCGACATCGAGTTCGTCTTCGTCGTCGACGGGTCGCCGGACGAATCCGGCCCGCTGCTGATCAAGGAATTGAAAGGCTCGGGCTATGATTACAAGATCATCTTCCATAGCCGGAACTTTGGTTCGTTCACTGCTATTCGAACCGGGCTCGAACACGCTTCGGGTGACCAGGTCGCTGCGTTGGCCGCCGACCTGCAGGAGCCGCCTGAACTGATCGTCGAATTCTTTTCGAAGCTGGAAAAGGACGAGGCTGACGTCGTGTTTGGGCAGCGAACCGGGCGTAGCGATCCGCCCTTGACCAAATTTCTGTCGAGGGCTTTCTGGTCGGCCTACCGCAGGCTCGTCCTGCCCAGCATGCCGAGTGGCGGAGTGGATATCTTCGCCTGCAACCGTCAGGTTCTGGAAGCGATCCTCTCGATCGAGGAGCCGAACAGCTCGCTTGTCATACAACTTTTCTGGGTCGGCTTCAGGCGGGAATTCGTGCCTTATCGGCGGCGCGAACGAAAGCACGGAACAAGCGCCTGGGGCATGGCACGGCGGTTCCGATACATGATGGACAGCATTTTCTCGTTCTCTGATTTTCCGATAATGCTCACCCTCTGGGTAGGATTTGCCGGCTGTGCGCTAAGTCTCCTATTTGCAGTCGTTACCGTGATTGCACGGCTACTTGGCAATATAGACCCCGCTGGCTATACGACACTGGTGCTGCTGATCACGGGCTTCGGTTCGGCCAGTCTTCTAGTCCAAGGGATTCTTGGTTGCTATCTCTGGCGGGCAGTTGAAAACACCAAATCGCGCCCACTTCGGATCATCAGCCGCGTCGTTGACGGAACAGCGAAATGAACGCCAAGCCATTTTTCGTGCACGAACGGGGTATCTGCGAAAGCTCCCATGTCGGCGACGGAACGCGTATTTGGGCCTTCGCTCACGTGCTGCCTGGGGCCGTGCTCGGCTCGAACTGCAACATCTGCGATCACGTCTTCATCGAGAACGACGTGATCGTCGGCGATGACGTGACTGTCAAGAGCGGCGTCCAACTGTGGGACGGGGTGCGCCTGGGCAATCGTGTGTTTGTCGGCCCGAATGCGACCTTCACCAATGATCGCTTCCCACGCTCCAAGGGATATCCCGAGGCGTTTCTGCTGACCACGATCGAGGACGGCGCTTCCATCGGCGCCAATGCCACAATCCTGCCGGGCATTGTCGTCGGCCGCCAGGCGATGGTCGGCGCCGGCGCCGTGGTGACCAAGAGCGTCCCTGCCAACGCCGTCGTGGTCGGAAATCCCGCAGTCATCATCGGCTACCAGACCGGCCCGAAGATCGTGCCAGCCTTGACGCAAACCTTCCCCGGCGCAGTGGGCGAGAAAATGTCGCTTGGGGTGGGTGGTACCGAGCTCTGGCGGCTGCCGCATTTTAGCGATCTGCGAGGCGAACTCGCCCCGCTCGAATTCGGTGCAAACCTACCGTTTAAGCCGGCCCGGTCCTTTCTGGTTTATGGCGTTCCCTCCGACAAGGTCAGGGGTGAGCATGCGCATCGCGAGTGCCATCAATTCCTGATCGCGGCCCATGGCCGCCTGTCCGTTGTCGTTGACGACGGCCATGAGAGAAAAGAGGTTTCGTTGACCGAACCCTCGATCGGCCTCTACATTCCGCCCGGCATTTGGGGAATTCAGTATAAATTCCAACCCGATACAGCATTGCTGGTCATGGCTTCGCACAACTATGATGCTGGCGATTACATCAGGGACTATGCGGATTTCCTGGATACGGTCAGGCAGGATGACCGCTGATCGCATTGGCGGAGACGCCGTCCGGTTTCTTGTCGCCGGCGGACTAAATACCGCCCTGACCAGCCTTGTCTATTTTGCCGGCCTTGTCGTCCTGCCCTCAAGTTTGTCTTACGCGCTCGCTTGGCTGACAGGACTTGTGTTCGTAATGGTGTTCTATCCCGATCGCGTCTTTCCCGGCGGCCGCACGGGCATCGCCGATCGACTGGCAATCGGGGCGTCGATTGCGGTCGTGTTCGTGCTCGGCCTAGCAGCCCTCAAAACGCTTGAAAGCGTTCTGCAAAATGCTGCAGCAGCCTTCTTTGTCACCCTTGCCATCACGACCATCCTCAACTTCGTGATTTCTCGATGGATACTCCGCAGATCATGCTGACGCGACCGAGCACAATACGACCAGCCATTAATCTCTTTGCGATTTTCGCCGCGATGTATTTTTCCGAGCTGGCTTCCTTTCCGCTGTCAGTGGATGAGGAAGTAACAGCCTTCAGAACGGACGCATCCGTCTGGATCATTCAAGGACGCTGGGGGGCATATCTGATCGAGAGGTTCCTTATTCCTCATCCGGTAATGCCTTTCTTGGCTCCAGCTGTCTTTGGCGCCGGTTGCGTGGCCGCCTACCTCCTCGTCATGGATGTCATTAACAAGCAAGAGCTCTCCATCGCTGAGTACGCATGTTTTGCGATTTTCTGTGCTTTCCCGACCTGGTTTTTTATCGTCGAATTTTATTCAAACATTGCCGCTATCGGCGTCGGCCTGTTCGCGACCGCTCTAGCGCTTTGGCTGATCCGCAAGGAGGAGGTTTCCCCACTCAGCCCTCGCTTTCTCGGAGCTGTGGGAGTCGGCGCCTTCGCCATCTCGATCTACCAGAGTTTCGCACCGGCAATTCTGGTCCTGGGCATCGCGATCTCAATTCTGCAAGCACGGGCAGGAAGGAGCGAATCGCTGCCAAAAGACCTGCTTCGGACCGGTATTCTGCTGGCTGGTGCCATATTGTTCTATGTCGTCGGCGATGCCATTTTCAGATCGTTCACCCCCGCTAGAAACGAGTATTTCGACTCGCTTTCCCAGCCTGGCTTTTTGCTTCAACATCCGGCCACAGTTATTGGGCGTGTGCTTGGAGCGATAGGCGGGATCTATGGTCTGGACCGGCGCACATATGACGTCGCGTTGTGGGCAATTCCGCTCTTGTTGATCCTTGGCGGTTGGGCGCTATTGAAGGAATTGCCCCGCTCGAAATTGCTGTTGACGGCAATTGCCTTCGCTTCATTGCTTATTCCCTTCGGCTTTCACCTCCTCGCTGCGGGCAGCATGCCTGTCAGGAGCCTCGTCGGGGTTCCGATTGCAGTTTGGATGTTTGCCTATGTCGCGGTGACGAGCAGAGAATCGAGAACCCGCGTAGCCTCAACCATCTTGATGGCCGTGGCAATTTTCCAAATTCTGGTGGCCCAGAACTATCGTCAGGCGTCTAACTATCTGGTCGACAAGCATGATACACTCATGGCGGGCGCCATCTTCGACAGGCTGTCGGCCGCGCGCGGTTTTGATGTAAAGCGCAGCTATGCTCTGAGCGTGTTTGGCGCCCAGCCATTTGTGACCAACTATCCCAAGCAGCCCGGCTCGACAGTCGGCCACTCGTTCTTCGAATGGGACGGTGGCAACGGTTGGCGCATCGCTTATTACATGAAATTGCTCGGCTACTCCAATTTGAACGGTGCTACCCCAGATCAGGTTGACCAGACGATTGTTCGTCTTTCGGCGATGCCGGTATGGCCAGCCCCCGGTAGTGTGGAAATCCAGGGCGACATTGCGCTGATAAGGCTCGGTGAGATGCCCAGCTACGCAAATCAGCAAGCCCTTGCAAAAGTTACCAATCGATAAGGGATTTAATCGAAATCTTTGGATTGGTCCGAGGGAAGCAGACGGACCCGCTTCTGTAGAGGCAGCGTGCTTGGCAGATTCGCTCAGTCGGAAACGGGATACCTTTTGATCCACCAGTTTGAGGACCAGAATAACCGACTTCTCGACCGCCATGTCGAATACACGGTGGTTCAGCGTTTCGTCCAAGCGCCAACATCGTGGACGTTCGCCCATCCGGATTCGCTATAGCCGACCAAGCGAGCATTGGCGTGCCGTTTGCCTAGCGCCACAACTCGCTCGATCGATGCAAGCGAAAGTCCCCAATCGCTCATGCCAACTTGGCCTGCGGCATTTGGGTATGGCCAATAGCCAGTCCCTGTCTGCTCGTAGTCCTTCAGCATTTGTGCTTGGGCAGCAGCTTGGATCGGGTCGTTCTTTGTGATCTCGTACGTGTTGTGCCCCCGGAAGGTTGCGATCAGTATCCCCCCGCGCCCCAATGCCGCAAAAAGCTTATCGAAAAGAATTTGCATTCTCTCGTAATCGACATGGGTGAAGACAGAGCCAACCCAGATTAGATCCATGCCGCCTGGGATTTTAATGTCAGAGGGATGCTCAGACGAAAGCACCGCATCTCCCCCGAACTCGTGGGCGCAAAATTCGACGCAGCTCGGATCGATATCGCAGAAGGTTATCTTGGCGGCAGGGAACAGTGACCGGATGTAGCGAGCGCCACGCCCATGGCCGCATCCAAAATCCATAATATTGTAAATGGCTTCTTTCCGGGCGATTGCCAAGATCGATACGATCACCTTCAACACGCTTTCGCCAACAATGTCGTAGTCATCAAGAAAGGGATTGCCTTTGAACATCCCGTCGTCAAGGTGGATCGTTGGGATGACGCCCCGCTGCCTATAGCCCTGCCACATCGCTGCCAACTTATCGATCTGCATACTACGTTCGCTCCTGACGAAAGCCTCGGCCTGGTTAGCGGGCGTGCTTCCGTGCCAAATATACTTCTGTAAATTCGCCTATTATGCCGTGCCAGTGATCATGAAAACGGCATACCTCGACATCCATTCCTGACCATCGGTGGATCAGTTCCGGCAGGTCATAGCCGTAGTGAAATGTTACCAGCGAACCAGCATCGCTAACAGGATTGCCATGATATTCCGGCTCGCCGGTGTGCTGGATCGTTCCGTCCGGCCTGTAGAGCGCACGGCGCTCACTGTCGATCTTGCCCTTGTAGGTGGGAACGGTGAACAGATAAGCGCCGCCTGGTTTCAGGGTGCGGACAATCTCCTTTGTCACCCGCTCCGGCATATTCACATGCTCCATGACATCAAGTGTAACGACGACATCGAAAGTCGCATCACCAAATGTCTGCGCCTCCAGGTTCTCGTTTCGGAAGCCCTTGACGGACGAGCCCAAACGCTCTCCGGGAAAGTACTGCGATTCAACATAACCGGCACATTCCCGCTTCAACTTCGGAGAAATTCCGCGGGGAGTGGGAGACGATTCATGAATAACAAGGTTGCGCCAACGAGAGACATGTCGCGTGAGCGTAAGAGCCAAAGCGCGCTCACGCGGGATCGATCCACATCTGGAGCAGAGCAGATGATCACGATACCAATCATAGTGGGCGGAAAACTCGACATTGGCTTCACAGATTGGGCAGTAACCTGCCCGGCGGTAAACTGGATAGGAATCAGAATTCATGGAGCACCATCAGGATTTTCAAAAATGAAGCCGTAACAGAATGCTGCTTCGGTCCGAGTTCAGCTCCACGGTGCTATTCTAGCCGGTGGGCAACCCCATTCTCCGAAAGGAATTGGGCAAAACGATCATATAGTACAGTGTACTTGCGCTGAAACTCATCATAGTTGCCAGCCTGCACAAGCTCGTTGACGTTCAATTGTCCCACTTTATCGACCGGGATATGCGGGATGCTCATAAGTTCCGCCATTTCCGTCGTCCTCGAATCGTGGGAAATTATGGTTGCAGGAACACCGTTGGTTAATGCAATCAGATTTCCATGGAAGCGCGTTCCTATCGAATAGTCGAATTTCGAGATGTACGCATCCCACTCTGCCAAATCAAAGAACATTTTTGCGTTCTCTTTGACATGCTTTACATAGAGCGACGGATCCATTTCCATGTTCATCTGCCCGAGCACTGCCTGGGCGACCCCAAAATCGTCTTCTCTCCCATCTCTGGAAAGTAGCATTTTCATTTCCGGTTCTTCGTTCTGAAGAACATATGGATATTTTTTGTGAGCGGATAATTTCAAAAGATCAGCTTCAACGCGCCGGGCAGCTTCGGGATTGGCCGAATGAAGAAATACGTTGCGTGATCCGTTCACTGCAACCCTCAGCTCGGCGTCTCTTCCTGGCCTCTTTATCTTCAAATCCGGACGCAATTTGCGAAACAAACTTGGGCATCCAACCTCTCTGACGTTCGTTATCCCAAAGTCATTCATGACTTCAGCCGTAAAATGGCCACGCACGCCCACGGTCTTGCTGCGTTCCGATATGATACGAAGGAAGCGTTTACTGCCCTCTGGGATATCTGTGACTTTTTCACCGATGATAGAAGCTTGCGCCCCGAGGCCGGCAACCAAGCATGGCAGCTTGGTCGGCTCGATAAAGTCAGCCAAGTAGGACAAATCAAAATTTTTGAAAATGAAATTTGCTGCGGCGATAGCAATGATGTCGAAACGTTCGTTTGCTTCTTGCGGGGAATAGTCCAACCCCTGACCGAACTCTTCAAAGCGAATTTCCTCGAACAGAGACTGCCCTATCAGAAGATTTCCGGTGTTATATCCAATGATTTCGAATTTCTTTTCAAAAGCAATCTGCGGATCAGGATGCGGAGCTATTGGCGCTCCCAGAAAAAGAACTCTCACTAAAATCTCCTCGACGCTCTGTAGACATCTAACTCCCCACAGTCACCAGCGTCGT
The DNA here is from genome assembly GCF_003999135.1 of Mesorhizobium sp. M7A.F.Ca.CA.004.06.1.1. Taxonomy (NCBI): domain Bacteria; kingdom Pseudomonadati; phylum Pseudomonadota; class Alphaproteobacteria; order Hyphomicrobiales; family Phyllobacteriaceae; genus Mesorhizobium; species Mesorhizobium sp. M7A.F.Ca.CA.004.06.1.1. The sequence goes on from NZ_RZPQ01000022.1 coordinate 8,675, forward strand.
CATTCTTGAATTGGAATACCAAATCGTTCACTGAGTTCATGGCTGTAGATGCTCGCTCGTTCGAGCGCGGCAGGTCCAAGATCGTGGCTGCGGATTGTATCGGCCTGTACCTGCCTGATCTCCTGTAGGTGCCTGAGATCGAAATTTCCTATGGTTACGCTCGACTGATGCCGGCGGTGTGAATTGAGCGAACGCGGGGAAAAAGCGATCGAACCATTTTCGAGCAGACGCAAATATGTCACCCAATCCCCGGCGTTGCGCAACGACATGATCTCTTCGCTGTGTTTGGCCATCGCATTGCTGAGCGCCTCCCTTCGAAACAAGACGCCGCTGACGTTCGGAATGGTGTTCTTGAGGTAAAGTGCCTCGGCGATTTCCCGGCGGCCGTCCACGACGTAGGGTTTCGTCCAGCGAGACCGGTCGATGTCCGACACATAGTCGAGATAGTGTTCGGACAAGACCCGGCCGGCGCCGTCCATCTGTCGCGACTGGCAATAGCTCATCACCACCTCCTCGCGTTCGAAGGCGGGCAGAAGCTCGGCCAGAAAATCGGGATCGGCGAGGTCGTCGGCTTCGGCGATCCAGACATAATCGCCGCGCGCCATTTCGACCCCCCGCATCCATTGGCGGAATACCGATCCTGAATTCTGCGCATTGGCCACCAGCCGGTATGGAATGTCGCAACCGGCCAGAAATTTCTCGATGACTTCGACGCTATCATCGGTCGAAGCATCGTCAAGCACGATCAACTCGTAGGGCTTTATCGTCTGATCGACAATGGAGCCTAGACGTGCGCCCAGGTATCGGGCGTAGTTGTAGTTAGGCACGATGACCGACACCCGCGGCAATGGCTTTTCGGCGTAAATCAGCAGATCATGCAGGTAATGGCTGAAGCTGAACTCCTGGCGGACGATATCGCGGCCAACGCTGGCGAGACGCCGGGCTTCACTTGGATTGTCGAGCAGATTGCCAATGACCTCGGCCATCGCATCGGTGTCGAATGCCTGCACGAGGATACCGCAATCCCGCTTCAGCAGATCCTGGAAGCCACCAGCGCCCTCAAAGGCAACGACCGGCACTGTGGCATCCAGCGCCTCGAGCACCACCGAGGGGAACGGATCCTCACGCGAGGTCAAGGCATAGATATCTGCGGCGAAATAGTATTCCTGCGGATTTTCCACCAATCCGACAAAGACGAAGCGGCTCTCCAGTCCCGCTTCCTTCACCCGTCGCATTTGCTTGGCGTGAAAGACGGTATCGACATGACCGACCCAGACTGCAACCGCATCCGGCCTGGATGCGATAACCTTGACGCAAGCATCAACGAAAAGATCGAGGCCCTTGCGATGGTCGGCATAGCCCGCGCACAGGATGATGCTTGCATTTGGCGAAAGCCCTAATCGTGCGCGGACCGCCTCGCGGACCTGCTGGCGATCCTCGGCGAGGTAGGGCGTACGCAGATAGAGTCCTTGCGGCCTGACTACCGACTGGCTGACCGGTTGGCCAACAAACTCTTCGAATCCGGCTTTGACGATCTCGGCTGGGAAAACGACCGTTTCAGCGTTCTCAACAATGGCTGCGGCTGCGTCAGCAAGACCGTAGGACGCCAATATTCCGGGCAGTTCATGGACGAGGCAAACGGTGCGGAACCCTGCCTGCTTCAGCAGCGGGATGAGCTTTCCGGATACGGTGGTATTCACGACGGCGACCTCGGCACCGTTGTTTCTAATGGTGGCCAGACGTTTCAACACATCGGCATCGCCTTGTTCAGGCAAGTCGATCCTGTGCACGGTCGCGGCGTGGGCGAAACGGCCGAGCAGCGGACCGTCGCCCAGCACGATGAGATCGGGCTCAAAACCAAGCTGCTTGAATCCCTTGGCCAGATTGAGAGCCAGCAATTGCGCCCCATGCGGGTGGGCGTCGTGGGAAACGATTGCAATCCTGGCCTTGGACTTCCCCTTCGCCGCCTCCAAAGCGTCGCGGGTCGCTTGCAGATAGGCGTGGCCGTTAACGCTATCGGGCTCCAGGTGAGCGCCTTCCGCCCACTCGTTCCAGGCATTGACGAAAACCACCCGCTCGGATGGCTCGCTAATATGGGCCAAGGTGTCCTCAATGGCATTGTCCAGCCATCTGCGATACAGCTCGGGGGTGTTGTTGATGAACACCGTGCCGCCGCGCTTGCGGCGTGCGGTATTGTCCCAGCCCGGGCAAACCGAACGGAAGAGCTTGTATTTGCGGGATGAGTAGGTTTCGCTGCGTTGTGGGAATACCGACCAGTCATAGACGGTCGTGGCAAAATCCTCATGCAGCGGCGTCACTGTATGCGTGACATTTGGCGGCGCGGAATTGTTTGGCGGAAATTCCACGGCGGCATCGAACCCGTAGCGATGGGGGGGCACAGATTCGAAGGACTGGGTGTAGGCCAGGAAAATCTCGCCGATGCCGTTCTCCCGGCACCAAGTCCGCCAGCGCCGCGCTGTCTCAGCCGCCGCCGGGAGCAGGCTTGGCCGATAGACGAGCAACAGCGGCTTGCCATTGATGCGGATGTAGCGAGGGTCACGAAGATAGGGCGCGACCTCGGCGATGAACGCGAGATCATCCTGGGGGGAGTGATCCTGAGCGATCAGGATCTCCTGGTCCATTCCGTCCCAGCGGCGCGACCAATTCTCGTTGGCCCAGCAGACGCAGAATGGCATGTCGAGGCGCTTATCCTCGAGCCAGTTTTCGAGCGGCTTTTCCAGGAGCCTCTTGCCGCCGAACCAATAAAAATAGAAGCAGAAGCCTTCCACTCCATAGAGCCTTGCCAGTTCGATCTGGCGATGCTGCACAGCAGTATCGCGCAAGTCGTAGTAGCCGAGCGTATCCGGCACGTGCGGCTGGTGGTGACCGATAAATTGCGGCTCAGCGGGCCGGACATTAGACCATTCGGTGAAGTCCTGTCCCCACCATTCATCGTTTTCGGGGATCGGGTGGAATTGCGGCAGGTAGAACGCGATGACGCGCACCGGCTTCTGGAGCAACGGCGGCGCATCGAGAAGCGGCACATAGACTGGTTCGGGCGAGAAGATCGGGCCGGAACTGACCAGCGCCCCGCGCAAGACCATCTCGTTGCTGCCCACAGGCGCTTGGGGTGCCTCCATGCTTCTCCAGGCGCGGTAGGCATTCGTAACGCCAAACAGCGAAGGAAAGGTCGAAAACGCCGCTCTCTTCAATTTTCGCTTGAGGTCGGTGGAGAGCGGCACATTGTGCCAACAACCGTAGGCACCCCGAATCGCCAAGCGGCGGACCCTTATGCGAACATCGCCGATAGCGCGGACGCGGCTCCCAATCCCCCGCAGAGGCTTGGTCACTCGCCAGGATGTGCTGGCATAAACGGCATCGAGAACCTCATGCAACCGGATTTCCTCGGATCGCGCCTCGTCGCGATCCGCAAGCAGCGCACTCGTCGCCCTGTGCGCCATCGACAAATTTTCTTGCAAGAGTTCGATCTCTTTGTCTCTCGCAATGATCTGTGCCCGTTCTCGAGCGATCTCTTCGTCTCTCGCGCTAACTTGTGCCCTTGTGCCTGAGATCTCGTCTTTGTGGGTCCGGATCTGTTCACGCATATCAGCTATCTCGCTGGAGAAAGCCTCGATGCGTGCCCCGTGATGTCCCAACAACTTCCTGTTGGTTTCGATCTCCTCCTCCATGGTTGTTGACTTCAACGACCATGGATTTCCGGTTTGATCGATCGCCTTGCTCTTCGTGTCGTCGAGAGGAACCACGCTCCCGTCGGCGAGCGCGACCTGCCCGTGCACGTTGCGCGCGCCGAGGACGTTTTCCGGAATAGGCAGCTTCGTTACGATGCAAAGCGAGTTCAAGAACTCGACGGAATGAACCGACGCGAGAGAAGCCTCATCGAATGTGACTTTGTGCCTGTCGGCGAAAGTGGCCAAGGCATCGACCCGACGACGATCCAGTCCCCAATGCTCATGGTTGACTACATCAAGCAGGCGTTTGAAAAACGAGATTGAGGAAAGCGGATCGTAGAGACCGCCCTCGAACTCCTGCCAGTAACTGCAATGCAGATCTTCGGCGATGTACATGCCCCCTTCGGAAAGGTGGGGGAAATATCGCGCGAACGAGCGTATTATATCCGAGGATAGGTGCGATCCGTCATCAATTATAATATCATATTTTTCCGACATCGAGATGATGTCGCGCTCCGTTTCATCAGTATTGGCGTCACCTACGGAGATCTTTATCTTCCGGCTGTCGAAAACGAGATTTCCGCAAGCCAGATTGACGTCACAGCCAACGATTATTTCAGCATTGGGGAAATATTTCTGCCATATCTCCAGGGATCCGCCATTCTGAACTCCGATTTCCAGGATTCGAACCGGACTGTCTCGATACTCTGAAAAAATATGGTCATAGGTGCTGAGATAGATCGACCATTTATCCGACACTTTGCCGCGATGCGCATCGTACAGGTCACGAAGTGAAACGAATGGTTCCTGCTTTGCGGGCCGCGCATCGCGCTGTTTGGCTAATTGCTGCTGTTCCAACTTCTGCCGATGAAACACGCGGAGACGGCAATCAATTTCAAGGAAAAAAGCGTCGCCAAAAGTTCGTGAAACAGATTCGAACTCTGCTCTGATCCGATCAAGAATTTCTATTGCAACTGCATCAGTATCATCGGACCTGAGCGCTATCAGTGCGGTATAAGCGTCTTTGACCCAGTCAATGATGCGCGGGTCTGCGTCGAGCAACTCAGTGCTGGCGGCAAAGTGCTGATTGTCGGTAGCGAAATGCTCAGACAGCAGGGACTGCCATTTCACGTCGGGTACCGGCCAGTCTAGGCTGAGAGTAGCAGTGATCCCGTCGATACCCTGTCGCCAGTCATCAAGCAGACTCTCGTAAGACAACAAGATGCGTGACCGACCCCTAGTTGCGCGCTCGGCTTCCAATTCGTGGCGAAGCCAAAGAAGCGAACTGAAGCCCATCGTGAAACCGTTTCGGTTCGCCAGGGAAGCGATCACAGCCAACGGATTGCGGTCTATCAGCACATACCGAACATCGATGCGCATGCGCCTCAAGATCTCCGCATAAAGCGGCACGAAACGTGAGATACGCGGCTCCTTGAGCACAAAAAACGGCGCGCTGCCGTATTCCTCGTCGATCAGCCGCGCGATCTCTGCTTTGTAGAAGCGCAGACGCTGCGCGCCGAGATCGTTGGGATCGAAGGATCGCCAATCATCCCAGCTGCTTCCTGCTTCGTCCAGCATCTGGTCGTGCAGCGCAATGAGACGCTCCGGCTCCCAGTGACCCGTTGGATTGGATAGATTGGCGCCCAGCATGTTCTTAGGCAGTTCCGCGCCAAGCAGATTGATCGCCCTCGTCAGCGCGCTGGTGCCCGAGCGATGCATGCCGAGCACCATGATGCAGGTGCGTTTGGCTGCTTTCGGCTTTGCCTTGCGTGCCTTCGGCTCGTCGACGGGCGCGGCATCGCGCGTGTTTTCCGCTGAAGGGTGCTTGTTCATGCCGTCAATGCCTGTTTCGGCTCACCGGCTAGCAGCCGGCGCACCACCGCTTCCGTCGATTGCCGCCAGTCCGGTGCATTCCAGCCGAACGCCGCCGCGAATTTCGCGCTCGATAGCCGGGAATTGGCGGGGCGGCGCGCCTTGGTTGGGTAGTCCATCGTAGCAATGTCCCGTACCCGCGCCCAGGGACCACCCAACACGCGGCTTGTGTCGAGGATATGGCGGGCAAAGCCGCTCCAGTTGGCCTCGCCGGTTCCGGCCAGATGATAGATGCCGGATGCGGCGGCGCCCTCGTGCAGCCGTGCCGCCGCATGCAGGATTGCGTCGGCGATATCAAGTGCAGATGTCGGATTTCCCCACTGATCGGCCACCACCGCGATCTCGTCGCGGTCGGCGGCCAGCCGCAGCATGGTTTTCACGAAATTCTTGCCGAACGGGCTGTAGACCCATGCCGTGCGCAGGATCAGATGGTGCGGATTGGCTGATGCAACCGCCTGCTCGCCGGCAAGCTTGGAGGCGCCATAGACGCTGCGCGGTGCGGTGGCGTCGGTCTCGACATAGGCGGCGTCCTTGGTGCCGTCGAAGACATAGTCGGTCGAAAGATGGATGACGGGCACGCCCAGGCGGCTTGCTGCTTGCGCCACCTTGCCGGCTCCGGCGGCGTTCACCGCGAATGCCAGATCGGGCTCGTCCTCGGCCTGATCCACCGCCGTGTAGGCGGCGGCCGACACGACGATATCAGGCTTCGCGGCCGCGATCGCTTCGATCACCGTGTCGGGTCTTGCGAGGTCGAGTTGCGGACGGCCAATGGCGATGACCTCAACGCCGGCGGCCGCCTGGCCGGCCTCCAGAAGGCTCGCCGCGACCTGTCCGTCGCGTCCGGTGACAACCAGCCTCACGCCGCCCCCTTGCGTGCTTCGCCCAGCCGTTCACCGGCATAGCGCTGCTCGCGGATCGGTCCCCACCACCATTTGTTGTCGAGAAACCAGTCGACGGTCTTGGCGAGGCCGCTGTCGAAATTCTCATTGGGCGCCCAGCCCAGGTCTCGGCCTATCTTCGAGGCGTCGATGGCATAGCGGCGATCGTGACCGGGGCGGTCGGTGACGAAGGAAATCAGGTCGCGATAGCTCTTGCCCCCTGCCCGCGGCCGCCTGCCGTCGAGCAGATCGCAGATCGTCTCGACGACGCCAAGGTTGGTCCGCTCGGAATTGCCGCCGACATTGTAGCTTTCGCCCGGCAGTCCCCTGGTCGCGACAAGTTCCAGCGCGCGCGCGTGATCCTCGACGAACAGCCAGTCGCGCACATTGGCGCCGGCGCCATAGACCGGCAGCGGCTTTTCATCGAGCGCATTGAGGATGACCAGCGGGATCAGCTTTTCGGGAAAGTGATAGGGTCCGTAATTGTTCGAGCAATTGGAAAGCACGACCGGCAGGCCATAGGTTTCGTGCCAGGCCCGCACCAGATGATCCGAGGCCGCCTTCGAGGCGGAATAGGGCGAGGATGGCGCGTAGGGCGTTTCCTCGACGAACATGCCGCCGTCGAAGGGAAGATCGCCGAACACCTCGTCGGTCGAGACATGATGGAAGCGGAAATGGCTCTTCCGGTCTTCGGGCAGGCCGCGCCAATATTCCAGCGCGGCATTGAGCATCTTGTAGGTGCCGACGATGTTGGTCTCGATAAAGGTGCCCGGCCCATCGATCGAGCGGTCGACATGGCTCTCGGCGGCAAGGTTCATGACGATGTCGATATCGTCGCGCCGGAGGATGTCGAGCACAGCCTTTTCGTCGCAGATGTCGGCCTGCGCGAAGCGATAATTGTGTGCGTTCTCGATCGGCCGCAGCGAGGCCAGGTTTCCCGCATAGGTTAGCTTGTCGAGATTGGTCACCCGATAGGCCGGGTTGGCGCATAGATGCCGGCACACCGCCGAACCGATAAAGCCAGCACCGCCCGTCACCAGAAAATTCATGCCGCTGTCCTCACGCAACCCATCAGGCGAACACCTCGGCGGCGGCCAGCAGCGGCGCCTTGAGGTCCTTGTCCGAGAGCTGGAACCCGCCGGCCAATGACGGCCATTCGATGCCGATGGCGGGATCGTCGAAACGGACCGACCGATCATGCGCCTGCGAATAGGTGTCGGTCACCTTATACAGGACCTCGGTGTCAGGCACGAGCGTCACGAAACCGTGCGCGAAGCCTTTCGGCACCAGAATCTGGTTGCCCTTTTCGGCCGACACTTCGAGAGCGACCCATTTTCCGAAGGTTTTCGAACCGCGGCGAATGTCGACCGCGACATCGAGAATGCTGCCCCGGATGACGCGCAGCAGCTTGTCCTGGGCGCGCGGCGCAAGCTGATAGTGAAGCCCTCGCAAGACGCCCGCCGCGGCGGAATAGGAATGATTGTCCTGCACGAAAGCCAGGTCTATGCCGGCCTGCGAAAAGCGCTCGGCATTGTAGGTTTCCACGAAGAAGCCGCGCGCGTCGCCATGTCGCTTCGGCACGATTTCCAGCACGCCATCGATGCCAAGGGGCCTGACCTCCAACACCTAGCCCTCCGACAGGTCGACGACACGCCGGCGCAGATAGGCGGCATATTCATTCTTGCCCAGGTGATCGGCGCGACGCAGAACCTGGTCCACTGTCAGCCAACCCTGTTCAAAGGCGATCTCTTCGGGACAAGCGACCTTGATGCCCTGGCGGTGCTCGATGGTGCGCACGAATGATGAGGCCTCATGCAGGCTGTCATGCGTGCCGGTGTCGAGCCAGGCATAGCCGCGCCCCAACCGATGCACATGCAACTGGCCGCGCTCGAGGTAGACGTTGTTGACCGCCGTGATCTCGAGTTCGCCACGCGCCGAGGGACGGATGGCAGGGGCGATGTCGACGACGTCGTTGTCATAGAAGTAAAGACCGGTGACCGCCCAGTTGGATTTCGGCACCTGCGGCTTTTCCTCGATCGTCAGCGCCGTTCCCGTGGCCTTGTCGAAGGAAACCACGCCATAACGCTGGGGATCCTCGACATGATAGGCGAACACCGAAGCGCCCTTTTCGCGCGAGGCAGCGTCGCGGCAAAGCTGCGACAGCCCGTCGCCGAAATAGATGTTGTCGCCGAGGATCATCGACACGTTGTCCTTGCCGATGAAATTGCGGCCGATGATGAAGGCCTCCGCCAGCCCGTTGGGCTGCGGTTGCTCGGCATAGGACAGGTCGAGGCCGAACTCCGATCCATCGCCAAGCAGATCGCGAAAAACGGGCAGGTCACGCGGCGTCGAAATGATCAGAATTTCACGGATACCCGCGAGCATCAGAACGCTCAGCGGATAATAGATCATCGGCTTGTCGTATATCGGCAGAATTTGCTTAGAGACTGCTAATGTTAGTGGATAAAGACGCGTTCCACTGCCTCCAGCAAGGATAATTCCTTTCAAGAAGCTCTCCTTGACATGCCTGAACCCCCCGGCCCCAGCCGACCGTGCTTAGGTTCCATGCAATGGCTTGTCAATCTCGGCGTTCGGCAAACGTCTGGGTCACGATCCAGCGCCAATCCATCGCCAATTCCAGGCGACGCATTGCTATCGTCTTGCCAGAGCCGGCCTGACGGGAACAAGCAGATTGTCATCATGGGCCTCGGTCGACTCGCCTCTCTGGCTTAACCGCCCAGCGAATCCCTTGTGAAAGATGATGCCATTCATATAGGCGAAAGTCATCGCAAGCGCCGCCGTTCGCATGGGATAATCGACCAGGGAATGAACGAGCAGAAACGATACTGAGAGAAACGCCATTTTCTGCAGCGGATCTCGCCGTGCCGCCAGGGAAAACGCAAAAAGCAATATCGAGTAGGCCGCGACCAGAAAGACAACAGGCGCGCCACCTTCAAGCGCCAATTCCAGATAATCATTGTGGGCGTGATTGACGTAGGGCTTGAAGATCATCTCCCCCTTTTCGTAAATCTGGTAGACTTTCGGAAAACTCCCAAAGCCGACGCCCGTCGCCCAGTTCTCTTCAATTCCCGCGATCGTGGTGCGTGCAAATTCGGCCCGTCCAAAGGCCGGGTCAACCACTTCCGCATCGATCTTCGTCCACGCCCCGATCGTGTAGAGCGAAAGTCCGATGAAGACAGCGGGTATTCCATACCCGCCCAGCCTCGAGCGCGCGGACAGAAAGACGACCGATATTATGGTGATCGCCAGCCCTATCAGAATACCGGCGCGCGAACCGGCGGCCAGAAGCAGCAGCAGCAGCGTTATCAAACCGAGCGACCCGGACAGAAGGTGCCCGCGAAACAGGCCGTAGTAGACGACGAAGGGGATGGAGACGAAGAGCAAAGCTGAAAAGTGGTTCTGGTTGGCAAACAGTCCCGCATTGATCGTGAACGGCAGCAAACCCTGTATGGCAACCGTATCGGAGAGCGAATACTGGATCGCCGCAGCCAATCCGTTACAGATGACACCCATCAAAAAGAAGGGCAGGAGGCCGTAGACCTGATCTGGGCGCAAGCGGGTGACGCTCAGAAAGAATGCAGCCATCGCCACGAAGTACAACAGACACTCGATCGTGCGTCCCACGCCGACACTGACGAAACGCAGCCCGGTTTCACCGCTCAGCCATGGATTTGCAAGTAAAACCTCAGGCCGCAATCCGCTCAACAGGGCGGCGGGCAACGGCACGATTTGGAAACAGAACACGGCAAGGCCCAGAGCAAGCAACCACAGGGCCGAGCGAGGGATGCCGTGCTCAGACGGCCTTGAAAAGATGGCCGCGGCCGCGACAATCGCCGCCACCTCGATCACCGCCTCGGTGTAGAGACCGCTCGCGGTGCCGCCGCCAATCAGCACTGACAGGAAAAGAACCGACCCAAGCAGATATTTTTCCCATTCCGTGGACCGGGCTGACCGCTCTCTCAAGATGAAACTCTTTCGATGCTCAATTTGTGCATGACCAACGTGCCAACGTATCGAAATCGCCAGCTCTCAGCGATGGCAGCTGTTTCCAGCCGCAACACTTGCATGGGACACGCGCCTGGTCCGATCGCGAAATCCAGACTCAACTGCCGCCGATTGAATGTGCCCTCCGGAATGTTGAACCGAGCTATTTCTCCCGCCGGATCCGCGCATCTGATGGACCAGAACAACTGCTTGGGCAGCTTCAGGTTTCTCGCGGAGGCGATCAGGGAAATCCTGTAGGAGCCGGGAGGCAGTTCGACATATTGCTGGAGCGCGGCGTTCTTCACCGGCGTATTCAGAAACCGGACAGTCGCTCCGCTATCGCTTTCGCCGACGTCGCGCGCCCCGGCAAAGGTAATTTCCAGACCGGAGCGGTCGCGAACCTGCCAGTCGAATGGCTTGTCGCTGAGGATCTGTTCAAAGCCGCCGTTGAAGATGTATCCGGCCAGTGTCCGCTCCTGATCGGTCATACTGAACAGGAACAGCCGATAGGCCGCCTCGTATTCCTTCTGCCGGATGTACCCGTTGATTACGGCAGACAATTCCTTCGACGTCGGTTGTGAGCTCGATCCGGTAAGGTCCAGCAACAGTTGATTTGCGACGCGCAGGCCCCGCGGATCCTTACCAAGGGCGGAGAAAAGATTGGACCTCCACGGTGCCTCGATCCTTAAGGCTGCCAGGACAGCCTGATATCCGTCCGGGTTTGCAAGAATAGCCGGCAAGCCCGCCGCAATGACTGGAAATGTGTCCGGCCACCGGCGCAGCAACGTGTCGATCTCGGCGACGGCCTTTGACAGGTCGCCCATCTCGATCGAGCGATCGATCGATCTCTGAAGCGAATGGATTTCAGTCTTGGACAGCTTTCGAGCCTGGTCGAAGAGTTCAAAAGCCTCGTCTTTCTCGCCTTGTCGATACTCAATCTCGCCTATCAGGCTGTAG
>NZ_RZPQ01000230.1:0-7668 GCF_003999135.1 Mesorhizobium sp. M7A.F.Ca.CA.004.06.1.1
TGATGACGGTGTGTTCGATTGTCTTGGTCATGAATGGTCTTCCTTCGATGTGCGGGAATCCCGCGCCGATACCCAGGCCTATGACGCCAAGGCAAGGCAACGTCTGCGAGCCTTGAGCCTTGATCTCATCGGCACGGCCTCCCCCACATCGAAGGAAGACCATTCATGACCAAGACAATCGAACACACCGTCATCATCGGCGGCTCGTCCGGCATCGGCCTGGCGACGGCGCGAAAACTGCTTGGCCCGGGCATGAAGGTGACCATCACCGGGCGCAACGAGGACAAACTGAAGAGCGCTTGGAAAAGCCTTGGCAGCGCTGCCGGGAAGGCTGCTTTCGACGCCGCGAAGCCGGATGCGGTCCGCCAGTTCTTCGAGAGCCTCGGTCCTTTCGACCATCTGGTGCTGGCGGCCAGCGGCGGCAAGGGCCTCGGCCCCTTCCCGGCGCTTGACCTGAGCGACATCGGCAGCGGCGTGGAGGAAAAGGTCCGCCCGCAGCTGTCCTGCCTGCAGGCCGCCTTGCCGACACTCAACAAGGCCGGATCGGTCACCTTCATCTCGGCGGTGTCGGCGCAGCTCGCGACGCCCGGTGTCGCCGGTATCGCCGCCATCAACGGCATGCTGTTGACTGTGGTGCCGATCCTGGCCCTGGAACTGAAGCCGCTGCGCGTCAATGTCGTGGCGCCGGGCGTCATCGACACGCCCTGGTGGGATTTTCTGGCCGAAGAGCAGAGGCAAACGATCTTTGCCGACTATGCCGGCAAGACCCCGGTCGGCCGCGTCGGTCGGGCCGAAGACGTGGCCGACGCAATCGCCTTCCTCGTCTCCAGCGGCTTCATGACCGGCCAGGTGCTGACCTGCGATGGCGGCCTGAGATTTGCGGCATAGGAACAGCGACTATCGGGCTCCGACGGGACCTTAATTGGCCTTCTTTGGAACGCGGTCGTTCTCGTCCGCGGGCCTGTCGCCTGCCGGTTTTGCCGAAACAGGCTTTTCCGGCACATGGGAATAGTCAGATGTATCCGCCCCATACATCTTGTTGTCGATCGCCTCTTGCCAGCTGTAGTCCGCGTCGGACGGTGAAACGTCGGCGATCTCATGGCGGGAGGAGCGAGCGTGAAGCCAGTTCGGGGTGATCTCTCGAACCAATTGTGCAAAGCGTCCCATCGAAACCGTTCCTTTCCTTGTCCTTTCCAGGAGGCGCGATCACGGTTGCGTCGGCTGCACCTAGAGTTGACCTCTCAGCCAGGCCAGCGTCTCGGCAACGCCGGCCAGCCCGTACTGCGCGGTGGTTTGCGCCGGTGGTTTGACCCGTATCGATATGCCGCCGGCATCATTGATCGTTTCGAAGCCGTTTTCGTCCGACGTGTCGTCGCCCAGGAAGACCGGGCGGCGACCTGCGAATGGCGCAATCTCCATGAAACGCCGAATCGCGGCACCCTTGGCCGCCTCCAGCGGCAGCAATTCCACGCCGGCGTTGCCGGCAACCACCCGGTAGCCCTTTGGCAAACCGGCCAGCGCCTGCTCGACAAGCTGCGTCGCGCGCGGAAGCAGATGCGGGGCGGCGCGCGTGTGGATGGCCAGCACCCGTCCCTTGCGCTCGATATACGCCCCACGACCGAGCTCGGCCTCGATCTCGTCGGCAAGGGCTGCGATATCCGCCGGCTCGTCCGCGATTTCGACGTCGTCGTCCGGCAGGAGCCGATGTTCCAGGCCATAGAGCCCGGCGGCTCGCAGTTTCAAAGGCTGAAACAGATGGTCGACGGCCGCAACGGACCGGCCCGTGATGAACGCCAATGCCCCGTTCAGCTTGCGGTCCAGGCCTTGCAGCAAGGAGCGAAGCTCGTCGCTGACCGAGACTGCGTCCGGGTGCTCGGCATGTTCCAGCAACGTGCCGTCGATGTCGAGGAACAATGCCCATTCGCCGGCCAGCACAGGCTGCGGTTTCTCCATGACGGCCTGCGGCTTTTGCAGGGTCTCGCCGATCATCTTCTGCAGCGTATCGCTCATGACATCGCCATCCGTCTGCGCTCAAAGATGGAGACGACATTGTCGACGCTGGGCGGCGGGTCGCCGGCGGCACCGGTTACCCGATCGAGGTCTCCGCGCTTACGCAAACGCGCCGCATCCAGAAGCATGCTGCCGGCCCAGCGATAGACGTTGTTGTTGCGGATCGTCTCGCGCATGGGTCGCATGCGCTCGCGCTGTTCTTCGGGCGCCATGGTCAATGCCTGCAACAGCGCTCCGCTCATCATGGCGGCATCGTAAGGGTTGACGATCAGCGCCTCCAGCAATTCGCGCGAGGCGCCGGCGAATGTGCTGAGCATCAAAACACCCTGCTCGTCGTCGCGCGCGGCGACGAATTCCTTTGCGACGAGGTTCATGCCGTCATGCAGGCTGGTGACCATGCATATGTCGGCGGCCCGATAGATCTCGTAAACCTGTTCCTGCGAGTGATGTTCGGCCACCATGATCACCGGCCTGTAGCCCTCGCTGCCATAACGCCGGTTGAGCTCTTCGGCATAACGGTGGCACTCGTCATGGAGCAATTTGTAGGCCGGCAGCGTGCCGCGGCTGGGTGCCGCGACCTGCAGGAAGACAAGTTTTCCGATCCATTCAGGCTGTCGCTTGAACAATTCGTTCAAAGCGTGAAACCGATCAAGAATGCCCTTGGTGTAATCGAGGCGCTCGACCCCGACGGCCAGCTTCACATCCGCTTTGAGACCGAACCTCTCGCGCATGCGAGCGCGGCAATCGTCGACATCGGGAAGTTTCGCCAGCAGGTCCGCCGGCCATTCTATCGAGATGGGATAGGCGTGCACCAATGTGGTCCGTCCGCCGTAGGAGATGGCCGCATCGGCCCGCTCGATGCGGCTTTCCAGGAAGCGATCGACGCTTTCGGTGAAATTGTTGGCGTGGAACTGGGTGTGGAAGCCGATGATCGAACTGCCGAGCAGCCCCTCGAGGATGCGTTCGCGCCAAGGACAGATGCTGTACACTTCCGAATTCGGCCACGGGATGTGCCAGAAAGTGATGACGATCGCCTCCGGCAGGCGCTCGCGGATCATGCGCGGCAGCAGCGCGAAATGGTAGTCCTGGACCAGCACGATCGGCCGCTCGTTGCGGGCCTCGGCAACCACCGTATCGGCAAACTTCCGGTTGACGGCTTCATAGGCAGCCCAGTCGGAGGCGCGAAAAATCGGCCGGGTGAAGGCGATATGGCAAAGTGGCCAAAGGCCCTCATTGGCGAAACCGAGATAATAGCCCTGATGCTCTTCCTCCGTCAGCCAGACCCGGCGCAACGTGTAGGACGGGTTGCCAGGCGGCACCTGCACACGATCGTGGTCGTCGACGGTGAGGCGGTCCGCCGTTCCGCCGCCATAGGCGATCCAGGTGCCGGCACAGGCGCGGGTAATGGGCTCGAGCGCCGACACCAGTCCGCTGGCCGGGACGAGCAACTCGACGCCGTCGCCCTTCACATTGTGGATGTACGGTTCGCGATTGGACACCACGATGACCTGCGCATCGGGCAGATCGTCGGCCAGGATCTTGCGCAATGTTTCGGGCGACCAGGTCACCAGCGCGGCATCGGCCGATTGGCCATTCTTTTCGAACTCCCGTATCACCTTGCGCGCGGCTTCCGCGGCCACATCTTCGCCTGCCGTATGTGCGACCGCGGGTGGATGACGGCGACGGTGCCGCGATATGGAGAGGAAAACGGCAAGAGCGGAAAAACCGAGGCTCGCGAAGATCAGAACCCAGAGCAGGTCCGCACCGTAGTTTGTCATTGAATGTCAACTCACCCCGGCCGTCGGCGACCGTTTGTTCGTGTTTTCCATTTGAAACGGTCCGCCGACCACGTGGTCAGCGTTCGGACCTGTATTTTTGCAACGCACAAAGCTCGGATCGGTTCCGCCAATTTTGTTCGGATCATGTCCTTACGATGAGCGGCACCAGCCCTTCATGGCGGTCGGCAAGGAAAGCGACGACCCGGTCACCGACGCGCTGGAAGGTGAGATCGACGACCCGGTCGCCGACGCCCAGGTGCCGCAGTGTCAGCGTGTCGATGCCGATCGGCAGTCTCGGGCGGGTGACGCGGATTTCGCCATCCCAGCCGTCGATCTCCAGGCCAAGGCAGGCCTGCATCAGCATGAAGGCGGATCCCGCCGACCACGCTTGCGGCAGGCAAGCGACGGGATAGGCGATGGGTGCTTCGCCCGGCGCGCGTGTAAACCCGCAGAACAGTTCGGGCAGCCGCATGTTGAAATGGACCGCGGATTCGAATGTGCCGCTCATCAGGCGAACCACGCTTTCACGCTCGCCATAATGCGCCAGGCCGGCACCGCATATGGCGGTGTCGTGCGGCCAGATCGAGCCATTGTGGTACGACATCGGGTTAAAGAACACCGCATCGTCGGCAAGCGTCCTCAGCCCCCAGCCGGAATGGAAGGAGGCGGAAAGCAGCTGGTCGGCGACCATCTGGGCCCGCGCCGGCTCAGGCAATCCGACAAAGAGCAGATGCCCGGCATTCGAGGTCCGCACCTTGCAGGGCTCGCCGGCACCGTCGATCGCAAGGGCATAGAAGCCGAGATCGTCAAGCCAGAAATCGCGTTCCACCGCCACCCGCATCGCCTCGGCGCGGTCCTCCCAGTGATCGGCTTTGTCGTCCTCGCCACGGCGGCGGGCAAGCTTGGCCAGCCCGCGGAAGGCGGCAAAGACATAGCCCTGCACTTCGACCAGGGCTATCGGGCCCTTGGGAATGCGGCCATCGGCATGGAAGACCGAATCGAAACTGTCCTTCCATCCCTGGTTTGCGAGGCCGGACTCGGCCGCTCGCTGGTAAGTCACGAATCCGGTCTCCCGGCCCGCCTCCTCCGTCCATTCGGCCGCCGCGCACAGCGAAGGCCACAGGCCGTCGATGAATGCCATGTCACCGGTACGATCGGCGTAGGCGCAAGCAAGATAGATGTAGAGCGGTGTCGTATCGACGCCACCGTAGTAGCGGCCGAAGGGAAGCTCCCGCAGCGCCACCATTTCGCCTTTGCGGGTCTCGTGCATGATCTTGCCCGGCTGCGAATCGCTGAACGGCGATGTCTCGGTCGCCTGATGCTGGGCCAGAAAGGCCAACACGCCCCGCGCCAGCCCGGGATTGAGCCACAGCATCTGCAGCGCCGAGATGACGCCGTCACGACCGAACGCCGTCGAGAACCAGGGGATGCCGGCATAGGGATAGGGGCCGGTCGCCAGTTCGGTGGTCAGCAGCGCGACATCGGCGCGGGCGCGCTCGACCCAATCGTTGAAGACACGGCCCGAGCTGCGCACCGTCGCGCCATGGCGACGTTTGGCCCGCATGCCAAAGCGGGCGCGTGCGGCAGCGGCGCGGAACCGGTCGCGGTCGGGCTTGTCGGCCACCTCGGGACCGACCTCGACATAGAGCACCTTCCTGCTGCGCTTGGTCACGGCGATCAGGAAATCGGCACGGTTGGCTGTCAGTTGGTCCGGCGCCTGCGAGAACGATATCGCAGAGAGGCGGGCCAGGCCATCGAGCCCGTCATAGCGCAGCAGGACCGACGTCGCGTCTGTTTCGGCGGCATGGGCCAGCCCGCGCTTCAGCCGTGTCGAGCCACGCACTTCGAACATGTCGCGGAAATCGGCGGAATAGTGCAGGGAAACGTTGATCGTCGAATGTTCCCGGCTGTAATTGGAAAGCGTGATGCGTTCGAACAGCCTGTCCTGCCAGAGCAGCCTGACGCGTTCGATGTGGATGGCTCCCTGCGGGATGTCGCGTCCGCCGGCGCTCTGTATCGGCAGATTGGTCAAATTGGTGGTGAACAGCACATTGTCCTGGCTGAGCGAGGCGCCGAGCAGCGATGTCTGCCTGCCGCCGACGGTCAGCCGGAACTCGGAAAGAACCCGTGTGTCGTCGCGAAAGAAACCGTCGCCGGCTCCACGTATGTCGCCATAGGCGTCGGCAACCGCGAAGCAATCGCCCTGTTTGAGCGCAAACAGCCGATGCGGCTCGCGAGGTGCGGTGGCGTCGAGCGATGCAAGCGCAACCGCAGGATCGAGCTGGCGCTCATCGAGTTGGGCCATTCGTCAAAGATCCCTGTTGTTTCGTTGCCGTGGCTCGAGCACGTCGCTGCTCAAGACGCCTTCGCCGCGCTCGGGACGCCGATCAGGCCCGCATAGGCGGCCAGATAGTCGCCGGCCATTCTTCGAGCGGAAAAACGCTTTTCAAAAACGGCCCTCACCTTGCGCCTGTCGAGCTGCAGCAAAGCAGGCACCGCGGCGACCGCTCCATCCAGCGTGTCAGCGATGAAACCGGTCACGCCTTGATCGATGATCTCGGGCAGCGCACCGCAATTCCAGGCGATCACCGGCGTACCGCAGGCCATGGCCTCGATGGCGGCGAGCCCGAACGGCTCCGGCCAGTCGATCGGGAACAGCAGGCCGGCCGCCTTGCCGAGAAATTCCGCCTTCTGGTCCTCCTCGATCTCGCCGACATAGACGATGCGATCGCCGTCGATCAACGGTTCGACCACCTCGTGGAAATAGGCGCGGTCGTCGTCGCCGATCTTTGCCGCAAGCTTCAGCTTGAGCCCCGACCGCAAGGCGATCTCGATGGCGCGGTCCGGGCGCTTGTCGCGTGAGAACCGGCCGAGGAAGGCAAGGTAGGGTTCTTCCGCCGTCGTCTCGAAAGTCGGTTCGTAGAGAGTGGTCGGCAGCCCGTGATGGATCGTCGCCAGCCAATTGGCCTTGGCAAGGCCCGCCTTCTGGCTGTGCGAAATGGAAATCAGGGGAAAACGCGGAAACCGTTCATAGGCCGGCGCCAGGTCCACATAATCCAGCCTGCCATGCGGCGTCGTCACCGTGCGGTCGGCGAGATCCTCGAAGAAGGAAAAGTGCAGGAAATGGCTGAGGTGGAAGTGGATGACATCGAACTCCGACGCCCGGTCCCTCACCTGAGCAAGCATCGAAAGATGCGCAGCGATCTCGGATTTGAGCGGACGCGGATCGAGGCGCAGCGCGCGTTCCCGGCTGGCTACCAGCGTCGCGGAAGTCTGGCTGTCGCCACTGGCGAACAGCGTCACCTCATGGCCCAGATCGACCAGCGCTTCGGTTAGATACGAGACGATGCGCTCGGTGCCGCCATAGAGCCTTGGCGGCACCGATTCATAAAGCGGCGCGACATGGGCGATTTTCATATTCCATCCTGGATGCTGGGCATGCAGGTGTGAAATGCGTCAACGCCTCGATTGGTTCCGATTTTATGATCGAGCCGTCGGCACCAGAGGCCGCAGTCGGCATGCAACTGTGCGTCAAACGGATTGCGCGATCAGGGTCAGAAAGCCACCGCTCAGGGCGACATTGCCGACGAAGCCATTGATGCGGGACGCACGATCCGGGCCCTGATGGTCCCAAAAATTGTGGAACATCGGCGTGGCAACGATCAGGAACACCAGCAGCACCGCGGCCGCGAGTGCCGTCCACAATCCTGCGATGACCAGCACGCCGGCGGCGATCTGAAGCACGATGCCGAGCCACAGCGCCAATCTTGCCTGCGGCACGCCGCGCGCAGCCATCATCTGGGTCAGGAAGGCCGCGTTCTGGATGTTGCGCAGGCCGGCGAAGACGAAGGCGCCGCCGAGCAACAGGCGAGCGAGAAAC
>NZ_RZPQ01000231.1:0-7665 GCF_003999135.1 Mesorhizobium sp. M7A.F.Ca.CA.004.06.1.1
AGAGAGCACCTTGTCGACGAGTTCGACGGTGGCCTTGGCCAGTTCGCGGGTGTCCTTGAACACGGTCGAGTACTGCTCGCCCGTGATGATAAGCTTGACCGAAGCGGTCTCGGCGTCCTGGCCGGTCACGATCGGCCAGGGCTGTGCGTCCGTGCCGTAGCCGACGGCGCGCAGCGAGGCGGTGATGCCGCGCGACAGGCCGTCATAGGGCGAAAGAACGCCATCGACGCGGCTGCCGTCCGAATAGTTGGCCGACAGCAGATTGTCCATGCGCGCCTGGGCAGTGGCGGCGAGCCAACGCAGCGTGCCGACCTTGTCCATGCCGGTCTGGCCGGACTTGATCTTGATCGAGCCGTCGTCGATCAGCGGCTGCAGGACGGAGATCGCGCCGTCGTAGAAGAAAAAGGCGTTGTTGTCGTCGGGCGAGCCGCCGAACAGTTCGACGTTCCACGGCTTGGTGTTCGGGAAGCGCTCCTTGAGGCCCTTGACCAGCGAATTCGCCTGGATCACGCCGACGCCGAAATTGTCGAAGGTGGTGTAGTAGTCGACATTGGCGGTCTTCTTGATCAGGCGGTCATAGGCGACGACGACGACGCCCGCGTCAGCGGCCTTCTGCAGAGCATCCGACAGGGTGGTGCCGTCGATCGAAGCAATGATCAGCGCCTTCGGGCCTTTGGTGATTTCGTTTTCCAGCTGGCTGAGCTGGTTGGGGATGTCGTCCTGCGCGTATTGCAGGTCGACGGTGTAGCCGAGAGCCTCGAGCTGGGACTTGACGGCGTCGCCATCATTGATCCAGCGCTGCGAGGTCTTGGTCGGCATCAGCACGCCGACAAGACCCTTGTCGGCTGCGTGCGCCGAGTAGGTCATGGCAGCGATGCCAAGGGCCGCGACGGCGGCCAGTGTCTTGATGATTTTCACTTTAACTCTCCCTGTTTGATGGACGCGGCACCCCGGGGGTCGCGGGCCGCGCAATCGTGCAGAAGCGCCAAGGGCACTGCTGCCGTCATATCGATCTCCGGTATCCTCCCATGGCCCCGAGACGCTGATTCAATCGATACGATTTTTCTCGTCAGCGACCGTCACGTCTTGGAACGCGCGGAGGGTGTGGGTCTTTGCCATAACTGTCAAATGCGATCTTTGATGGTTGCTATATCATGGTTGGTATATGTATTGGGACGTGACGGGCTGACTCCAAGGTCGGCCTTACACGAGCAGAAGGCAGGGAAAAGCGATGGCGCGGCCCGGGAATCCGACAACAGCTTCAAATGGTTACAGAGAAGCACGGGGCGATGGCGAAACCCTGCTGCGCAGCGGTCTCAGTCTGCGTCACATGCGCATGATCGTCGCGCTAGACGACCACAGCCGGGTCAGCGCGGCAGCCCAGGTTCTGAACATTTCGCAGCCGGCGGCCTCGCGCATGATCGCAGAGATGGAGGCGGTGCTGGAGGTCAAGCTGTGCGAGAGGCTGCCGCGCGGTATCACCTTGACGCCATACGGCAAGGCTTTGGCCAGGCGGGCGCGCTCGATCCTGCTGGAGATGCGCGAGGTGGACCGCGAGATTTCCGAACTCAAGGCGGGCAAGGGTGGTTCGGTTTTCCTGGGTGCCGTGACCGCGCCGGCAATCGAGCTGGCGGTGCCGGCGATTCGTGAAATCCGCCGCATCTATCCGCGCATCGAGATCACCATGCAGGTCGAGACCTCCAATGTGCTGGCACGCGAGCTGATCGCCACGCGCCATGACTTCATCATCGCGCGCATCCCGGACGACCTCAATCCGCGGCTGTTCGAGTCGCGCGTCATCGGCGTCGAGAAGGCCTGCCTGATCGTGCGCCGGGGCCATCCGCTCACCAAGGGCGAGGCGGTGCGGCTGGAAGAGACCGCCGCCTATGACTGGGTCTTCCAGTCTGGCGGCTCGCCCTTGCGCCAGGCGATGGAGAGCAACTTCCTCAACCGCAACATCGCTTTGCCGGACCGTATCCTGAACACCAGTTCGCTGCTCCTGACCCTGGTCATGGTCGCGCAATCCGATGCCATCGCACCGGTCTCTGTCCAGGTGGCGAAATTCATCCAGAACCCTGACGGGCTGGCCGGCGCCATCGACGTCGTCCAGACCGAATTCGACATCGAGGTCAGGCCCTACAGCCTGATCACGGTCAGGAATCGCGCACTGTCGCCGGCCGCCAAGATGCTGCACGACTTCATTCTGAGGGAAGTGGGATGATGGCTCGCTCGGGTAAGGTTGTCCGGCGAAAGCACCGCCAGGCCGAGGCCGGCGAAAGCGAGCTGGGAACATTATTTCCCGCCGATGCGTTCATGATCTTGCAAGGGGCGATTTCTTCTGGAGGCTGAACATGCGCAGCTTCGAAATCATCGATCTGCTTTGCGTGATCGAGGCCTGCAAGCACGATCGATCGGTCGGGAATTTCGTTTCCATGGCTGAAGGCGTTGAAGAATTGCGGGTGTTGACCGGCGATTTCGTTTCATCGGATGACGTGGCGGCAAACGCCCTCGCAACGGTGGCGCTTGCGCGAGGCTGCTCGGTTGTGTTCGACGAACAGGCAGGCGCTGAAATGGTTCTGACGCCTTAGACTGGAGCGGGTAGAGGGAATCGAACCCTCGCGTTCAGCTTGGGAAGCTGACAAGCTACCATTACATCATACCCGCGTGCGCCCTCGTTACCATGAGGGTTAGCCTTCGGGCAATCGCAAAGCGGTCTGTTCTCACGACGGTCGTGCTGCGGATCACGGCGCGCCCACGGCCGTGAATTGCCGTTTTGCCTCCGCGACCTCATTGCTGGTGGCGAAGCTTGGCCAGTATTTCGAGATGGCCAGCGTCGCGCCGGCGGAAGAGAAGTGGCCATAGTCGAAGTAGAGAAATTCATTGGTCGTGGCATCGGCGTATGAACAACCGGCCGAGTCGCACAGATACGTCAGCGGATCTATGAAATCGGCCCCTTTGGTGAACGGCAGAACCCGTGCGTTGATGTCCGGATCCATAGCCATCGGCCAGGATGTGGTTCCGGCATGCTCCCGTCTCACCAAGAAAGCGATCTTCTGGACGTCGGCGATGAATTCCGGAGACTGGCCGACGGTATAGACCTTGACCCCCATCCCGCGAAGCCGATCGATCGTCTTCTGCAGGCCGTCGAAGCCCCTGGCCTGGTAGTCGGTCCATCGGCCGCTCAGGATCACCGCCTGGATGTTGGCGTCGCGAATGATCGACAAGGCCCGTTCGTTGAAGCGGGTGCAGGCGGGCCGAGCATAGGAAAAATAGGTCAGGTCGGGCGGACAGCCGGCATAGGTGTATTGGATGACATTGGCCTGGATTTTCTGGGCGTTGGGCTCAAGTCCCGGAACATAGTGGGCAGCGAAAGAATCGCCCCACAGCAGCACATTGGTGGCAAAGCCCGTTGTCCGGGTGCAGTCGGCAAGGTTCCAGTCTTCGATGCGGGTCCCGTTTTCGTTGAAACAGATGCCGTTGCGCCAGTCGCCGACCCGGATACGTTCTGTCGAGAAATCCGGAAACCGTTGCGGGAAACCGTTGCCCAGTGCGCCGGCCAAACCACCGGCGCACAGCAGCACGATTGCCGTCGCCGAAAAGGCGAAGATGGGCAGTGGGGCGGTATAGGCTCGTTTGTGGCGGAAGGGTTGCTCGACGTATTTCCAGGAGAATGCCGCCAAGGCGAAACTGGCAACCGTCATCGCGATAATCGTTGGCACACCGACAGTCTTCAGGGAGAGATAATGGACGAAGGAGTTGATTGGCCAGTGGACGAGGTAAAGCGAATAGGAAATGAGGCCGACCCAGACCAGCGGCGCCAACCGAAGCACGCGAGTGGCGACAGGTGCCGGCCTGTCGGCGCTATCCTGGCCAGCATAGATCAGCAGAGCTGTTCCGATGCAGGGGAATAGGGCATTGTAGCCGGGAAACGGATCGCTGTCCGAAATCATCACAAAGCCAAATGCAATGAGGGCAAAGCCGGCGAGGCCGATCAGGTCCGCCGCCAGCCGACTGGCTAGGACCGGAGGCTTCCGCAACATCAGCATGGCGCCCAGCGCCAGCTCCCATATGCGCGTCGGCAAGAGATAGAACCCTGCCGTCGGTGCCAGCGAGGTTGCTATGACTGCCAGGGCAAAGCTGCCGATGGCCATCGGCAGAAGTACCGTCAGCCAGCGCTTCGAGACGTATCGGTAGATCAGATAAAGGAGGATCGGCGCGAAGATATAATACTGCTCTTCCACCGAAAGCGACCATGTGTGCAGGAGCGGCCGCAGTTCGGCGTCGATGGAGAAATAGTTCGTCGTTTTCCAGAAATAGATGTTCGACCAGAAGGTCGAGGCGGCGATCACGCTGAGGCTGAATTCGTGGAGATCCGAAGGCAGAAGGATGAACCAGGCGGCAATGCTCGCGAGCAGGATGACGAAGGTCAGCGCCGGCAGGATGCGCCGTGCGCGGCGCCAGTAGAAGCGGCCGATCGAGAATTGGCCCCGCTCAAGATCATCGAGCAGGCTGCCGCTGATCAGATAGCCCGATATGACGAAGAAGATGTCGACACCGGTGAAGCCGCCGGGAATGGCGGACACGCCGAAATGGAAGAGCACGACAGGCAGCACCGCAACGGCCCGCAGACCGTCGATGTCGCGCCGGTAGTTCATCCGGCCGGCCCGCGCGCGACCACCAGGATCCGTGCGGCCGCACCCGACACGCTCATGCGGCGATGTCGTCGATCGTGCTGAAAATCCCGGCTCGTCGATCTCACAGGCTTACCCTCAGGCAGCAATTTTGCTGCGCTGCAACATGGGTGTCAAGGCATATATTGCTGTCGCGAAATTCGCCAGGAACGCACCGGGATCAGGCGCCGGGCAGATAGATTACCGCGTAGTCGTCCGAATAGGCCCGTTTCCAGCCCAACTGGTCGAAGAAGGGAATGCGGCTGTCGTCGGCCGATAGCAGCGCCCAATCTATTGCGTATTTCTTCAGGCGGGCTTCGAGGAGCGGCTTGCCGTCGCCGCGTCCGGTGTCGTTATCGCTCTTTGTGAAACCGCCGAGGAACAGCTGGTCCGTCCGTCCGTCGATATAGGTCTTGAACCCGTGGAAAATCAGCGTGCCGCCGAAATTGTAGGAATTCAGCACGTTGCCGGATAGATGATGGCTTTGCGCGAATGCCAGCGCCCCGCTGGCCGATGTCTTCGGACTTGGCGCTACCTGATAGACGCTGCCGAGCACAGCGACCCCGCCAATCAGCAGAACGGCTGCCGTGCCGCAAATGGCGTAGAACCGTCTGGCTAAGAATCTCTCCAGCCCGTCGCGCTTTTCGGCCAGCCACGCGGTGGCTGAAAGCGAGGGATATTGCTGTGCGACCTCGGCCGCCATCACCAGCGGAATCAGCAGGAAGAACAGGTACATGAAGCGCACATGGGCGAGATAGACATGCAAGGTGAAGACGACGAACAACGCCTTGGCCCAGCCAATTCGCAATCGGGACACTAATAGCCCGAAAAGCGCCAGCAGCATCACCGCTTCCTGGACGGGACTGTCCGGCGGATTGAACGGTTTCCATTCCATGATCAGCGACACTGCCTCGTTGCCGTAAGCCACGGCGAGCGTCGCCAGGATGGCCTGGACGCCGTACGGGTGGATCAGGCTGACCAGCGGGCAAAGCAGGCCGAACGCGATCCACTTCGCCAGCAGGGCCGGTTTTGACAGGCCCGTGCGCGCCAGCAGATCGAGACCGGCGAAAGCCGCGATGACGAAGCTCAAGGTGAAGGTGGCGTGCAGGTTCGCCCATAATACGACCAGCACAAGCAGCCACCAGGGCGGCGCCCGTTCTTCCCTCGCCGCACCGAACAGCACCGCCGTCCAGATGACGATGATCGGGAAGGTGAAGACATGCGGACGCGCCGTGAAGATCGGGTTGATCAGGAACACCGCCGCGAAGGCCAGTGTAATCGCCAGGATCGGTTTCAGCCATGCGCTGAGAAACCACCCCATGAGGAAAACCGTCAGGGAGATCGAGGCGATGATCGCGGTGACGACCACGTTCCAGCCGCCCGCCCGGTAGGCAAGAGCCAGCAGGACCTGCCCCAGCCATTCCTTGGCAATCCAGGGCTGGCCGGCAAACGTGTAGGAGTAAGGATCGACCGTCGGAAATGTCCGGTTTGTCAGGAAATCGAGACCGACTTTCACTTGCCACCAGCTGTCGGGATCCTGCAGGGTGGCGCCTGCCTGGGCAGCCAACGCACCCGCCATCGCCAAGGCCGCGAGCAGGCAGAAGATCAGCCTGTTCCGCTCGTTGTATGTCGCGGCCGCCACACTGGCCTGAGCGTCGTTCATGATGCGCCGCCTCTGATCGGTTCCGGTGACAGTTGGGTTCAAGGTGTTGGACTGGCGGGCTGCCGCCGAGGCTTGTCGGCCACCCGAACTGTGCGGTCGGTGCTGTCGTCCCCACGTCCCACAAACACGAAGCGGGCCGAGCCAAGATAGAAAACCACCGAATAGACGCAGATTCCCGCGAGGTGGACCAGCGGGTTTTCGACGATGCCTGCCGAACGGGCGGCGATCACGACGGCCAGATTGATGCTGTAGGCGACCAGAAAGACACCCCCGTAGCGCAGCGCGGTTCCGGGCTGGAAGCCGTCGACTCTGCTGAAGGTCCATTGGCGGTTGAGGAAGAAGCCGAGGACAAGGCCGGCGGCATAACCCGTGGCGTTGGCAAGGATGTCGCCCAGACCAAGCGCAAGCCCGGCCAGGATGACCGCGTATCCCAGCGCCGTGTTCAACAGACCGACGGCGCCAAATCGCAGCATCCTCGGGAAGTCAAACGGCAGGCTTGACCACATGCGCAAAATATTGGGCTCCGACAGGTACCTTGGTGAGGAAGCGCTCGAACAGCCTCAGTCTCGCAAGCATCCGAGGAAAGAAAATCCGGTAGACGATCCTCGTATTGGCAAGGCCCGCCTCGGCCATGCGCCCGCGCATCTCGCGCGAATTTATCAAAACCGCGTTTTCGTCGAAGGCACAGTTTCTCACCGCGTGCGTGGTCAGCGGGTTCCAGGGATTGTGTTCGAAGACGAAGAAGCTGCCGCCATCGGCCAGCACCCTGCCGATCTCGGCGAACAGCCCGATCTGCAGGTTCTCGGGAATATGGTGGAAGACGCAGGCCGCGAAGGCCAGGTCGAAGCTGCCGTCGGCAAAGGGAATTGTCTTGCCGTCGAAATGCGTGAAGGCGGCCTGGCCGGGAAAGCGCTTGCTGGCGATGTCGAGCGATTCCCGCGAAGGATCGAGCAAGGTGATCTCCGCGTCGGGAAACGCGTTGCGCATATGGCCTAGCGAATTGCCGACGCCGGCGCCGAAATCCAGTATTCGTCGCGGTTTGACACCGGCCCGCCGCAGCGTCGCGGCGACGTCGTCGATCTTGTACCTGGCGAAGAAATCCGGGTTTTCGCCGCTCAGCCTTATGCTTGCGGCATGCTGCTCCTGATATTCCCGCGCAAACCGGTCGAACTCCGCCTCAAGCACGTGCGGCCCTCTTTGCCATCTCCTGCAGGCGATGGACCGGCAATTCGCCGCCCTCCACTGCCTGGCTGCGCGAAACGATCTCGTTGACGAAGTAGAGCGGCCGCCGCTTTGTCTCCATGTACATGCGCCCGAGATACTCGCCGAAGA
>NZ_RZPQ01000232.1:0-7658 GCF_003999135.1 Mesorhizobium sp. M7A.F.Ca.CA.004.06.1.1
GGGGGTAGATGCCGCTGTGACCTCTGGCGATTTCGTGTCTGCGACAACATTCCCCTCGCCCGCCACCTTCAGCCGCACGATGGGCGAACCAATCGCCACCGTGTCGCCGATTTCGGCGCCCAGCCACAGGATCTCGCCGTCGACCGGCGACGGGATTTCGACTGTCGCCTTGTCGGTCATCACGGCGGCGAGCACCGTGTCCTCGCGCACCATGTCGCCGATCTTGACGTGCCACTCGACCAGCTCGGCCTCGGCGACACCTTCGCCGACATCGGGCAGCTTGATGATGTGTTCGCCCATCTCAGGCCCCCATGGTTTCAAGCAAGGCACGGCCGACACGGGCGGGGCCGGGGAAATAATCCCACTCCTGCGCATGCGGATAGGGCGTGTCCCAGCCGGCAACGCGAGCAACCGGCGCTTCGAGGTGATAAAAACAGTTTTCCTGCACCAGCGCCGACAGTTCGGCGCCGAAGCCCGACGTCAGCGTCGCCTCATGCACGATGACGCAGCGCCCGGTCTTCTTGACCGAAGCGACGATCGTGTCGAGGTCGAGCGGCAGCAGCGTCCTGAGATCGATGATCTCGGCATCGATGCCGGTTTCCTCGGCCGCGGCCTGCGCGACATAGACCATGGTGCCGTAGGCGAGCACCGTGATGGCGGAACCCGGCCGGCGGATCGCCGCCTTGCCGAGCGGCACAGTGTAGTGGCCGTCGGCGACCTCGCCGAGCTCATGTTTCGACCACGGCGTCACCGGCCGGTCGTGATGGCCGTCGAACGGACCATTGTAGAGCCGCTTCGGTTCGAGGAAGATCACCGGATCGGGGTCTTCGATCGCCGCGATCAAGAGCCCCTTGGCGTCGTGCGGGTTGGACGGCACCACGGTCTTCAGCCCCGACACATGGGTGAACAGCGCTTCCGGGCTCTGGCTGTGCGTCTGGCCGCCGAAGATGCCGCCGCCGGTCGGCATGCGCACCACGATCGGGCAGGTGAAATCGCCATTGGAGCGATAGCGCAGCCTAGCTGCTTCCTGGGTCAGCTGGTCGTAGGCCGGATACATGTAGTCGGCAAACTGAATCTCCACGCACGGCTTCAGCCCATAGGCGGCCATGCCGATGGCCGAGCCGACAATGCCGGATTCGTTGATCGGCGCGTCGAAGCAGCGGCTCTTGCCGTATTTGGCCTGCAGGCCCTGCGTGCAGCGGAAGACGCCGCCGAAGAAGCCGACATCTTCGCCGAACACGACGACTTTGTCGTCGCGCCCCATCGATACATCCATGGCATCGCGAATGGCCTCGATCATGGTCCGTCTCGGCATGGCTCAGACTCCCGCCTGCTGGCGCTGGCGTCTGAGATGCGGCGGCATCTCGGCGTAGAGGCCCTCGAACATGTCGCGCGTCGACGGCTTGCCGCCGGCATGCAGCGTGCCGTGGCTTTCGGCTTCCTTCTGCGCCGCGATGACCGTGTCGAGGATTTCTGCCTCGGCCTGCGCGTGCCGCTCGTCCGACCAGACGCCAAGCGCGATGAGATGGTTTTTCAGCCGCACGATCGGGTCGCCGAGCGGCCAGGCGTCGGACTCGGTCTTTGGCCGGTAGGCCGAGGGATCGTCCGAGCTCGAATGCGCCCCGGCGCGGTAGGTGACATATTCGACCAGCGTCGGCCCGAGATTGCTGCGCGCCCGCTCCGCCGCCCATTTGGCCACCGCATGGACGGCGAGATAGTCGTTGCCGTCGACGCGCAGCGACGGGATACCGAAGCCGAGCCCCCTTGCCGCGAATGTGCCCGAGCCGCCGCGGGCAATGCCCTGAAAAGTCGAGATCGCCCACTGGTTGTTGACCACATTGAGCACGACCGGCGCCTTGTAGGTCGAGGCGAACACCAGCGCCGAGTGGAAATCGGATTCGGCCGTCGAGCCGTCGCCGATCCAGGCGGCTGCGATGCGCGAATCGTTCGAGATCGCCGAGGCCATCGCCCAGCCGACCGCCTGGATGTACTGCGTCGCCAGATTGCCGGAGATCGAGAAGAAGCCGTGCTCCTTCGACGAATACATGACCGGTAGTTGCCGGCCCTTCAGCGGATCCGCCTCGTTGGAATAGATCTGGTTCATCATCGTGACCATCGGATAGCCGTCGGCGATGAGCAGCCCTGCCTGGCGATAGGTCGGGAAATTCATGTCGCCCGGCGCCAGCGCCTTGCGGAAGGCGCAAGCCACCGCCTCTTCGCCCAGATGCTGCATGTAGAACGAGGTCTTGCCCTGCCGCTGCGCCATCTGCATGCGCGCGTCGAAGGTCCGCAGCGTCATCATGTGGCGCAGGCCGGCCAGAAGTTCCTCATCGGAGAGCAGGCCGGCCCAGGGACCGACGGCCTCGCCAGTGCGGTTCAGCACGCGGATGATCGAGAAGGCATGATCGCGGATGGTGCGCGGATCGACATCGATTTCGGGGCGCGGCACCGAGCCGGCCTTGGGGATCGGCACATTGGAAAAATCAGGCGTTCCGCCCGGCCGCACTTCCGGTTCCGGAACGTGGAAACGCAACATCCCAGCATCGGCCATGACCTTTGTCCTCCAATGTTGCCTAGTGTCGATATTTGCATATCTGCGCCGCCAGGCCAGTGCGAATTCGTCGGGTAGCCTGCGGACGTCGGTCCCGGCAGCGCCGGCCGATCCAGCCTCCCACGCACCAAGATGAAGATATGTCGGCGAAATTTCTTGTCGATGTTGGGCGCCGGCGCGCAATTAGACGCAAGATTGAGCCGGGTTTGCTGGCAGATAGGGTGATTGGGGAAGCGCGAAGCGTAATCTCCCTCCTTGAGGGGGAGATGTCGCCGAAGGCGACAGAGGGGGTCGCCGCGCATGGAGCGCCAACTTCTTCTTTCGGCGCATAAAATGTCGCATCCAGTCGAACCGACCCCCTCTGGCCTGCCGGCCATCTCCCCCTCGAGGGGGAGATCACGCACACCCCGGTTCACCCCACGCCCGCATCATGCTAACCAACCCGGCATGGCACAGAAGAAAGCTTACGAGGTCGACGGCTGGCTCGCGAAGCCGGACCAGCGCATTTCGATCGTCCTGCTTTACGGCCCCGATCGCGGCCTCGTATCCGAGCGGGCGAAGGCATTTGCCGGCAAGACCGGCCTGCCGCTCGACGATCCCTTCTCGGTGGTCAGGCTCGAGGGTTCGGAGGTCGACCGCGACGAGGGCCGGCTGCTCGACGAAGCCCGCACCGTGCCGATGTTTTCCGATCGGCGCCTTTTGTGGGTGCGCAATGCCAGCGGCCAGAAGGCGCTGGCCGACGACGTCAAGGCGCTGACGGCGGAGCCGGCGCGCGATGCGATCATTCTCATCGAGGCCGGCGATCTCAAGAAAGGCGTCGGATTGCGCGCCATCGTCGAGGCGGCCGACAGTGCCATGGCGCTGCCTTGCTATGCCGATGAAGCGCGCGACATCGACGGCGTCATCGACGCCGAACTGAGCAAGACCGGCATGTCGATGACCATGGAGGCGAGACAGGCGCTGCGCCGCAATCTCGGCGGCGACCGGTTGGCCTCGCGCGGCGAGATCGAGAAGCTCGTGCTCTATGCACATGGCCAGAACGAGATCGGACTGGAGGAGGTCAAGGCGATGTCGGGCGACGTCTCCGGCGCCTCTTTCGACGACGCGGTCGACGCGCTTCTCGAAGGCAAGATCGGCGACTTCGACACTGCCTTTACCCGCCATTGCCAGTCCGGCGGCCAGCCTTTCCTGGTGCTGTCTTCGGCGATGCGGCAGTTGCAGCAGATCCAAATCATGCGCGGCCAGATGGAGTCCGGTAACCGCAACGCCGCCTCGGTCGTTGCCGCCGCCCGCCCGCCGGTGTTTTTCTCCAGGCGCAAGCTGGTCGAGAAGGCACTGGAGCGCTGGAGCGCCGACGCGCTCGGCCGCGCGTTGACCCGGCTGCAGACGGCGGTGTTGCAGACACGACGGCGGCCGGACCTTTCCGTGGCGCTGGCACGGCAGGCGCTGCTGGGGATTGCGGTGGAGAGTAGCCGGTTGGCGCAGCGCGGCTGATCTCCCCCCTCGAGGGGGAGATGTCGCCGAAAGGCGACAGAGGGGGTCGTTGCGCGTGGAGCGCTGGCCTCCTTACTTCCTTACTTCCTTACTTCCTTACGTCTTCATGTCTTCCGCAAGGGCGCCGGCGCTTGGTGTGAGGCGACCCCCTCTGGCCTGCCGGCCATCTCCCCCTCAAGGAGCGAGATTAGCGGCGTCGCCGATTTCGCCAAAAATCCGGCCTGAAGATAATTCGCCGGCTAATTATCGTTCCTGCTTCAGCCGCCTGCACAACTCATCGAGCTGTTCCAGCGAGCGATAGGCTACCCGAAGCGTGCCGCCTCTGCCCTTGTGATCCACCGACACGATCATGCCGATCGTATCGGTCAACAGTTTTTCCAGCGCCAGCGTGTCGGCGTCCTTCTCGTCAGGACTTGGCGCCGGCCTGGCTTCCCTGGCGCTGCTGGTGCCGGCCGGCATCTGCGCCAGCGCTTCGGCCTGGCGCACCGAAAGTCCTTCTTCGACGATGCGCTTGGCAAGGCCCGCCGGATCTTCCGCCGTCACCAGCGTGCGGGCATGACCCGCCGACAGCGCGCCGTCGATCAGCATGTCGCGGATCACATCCGGCAGCTTCAAGAGCCTGAGCGTGTTGGCGACATGGCTGCGGCTCTTGCCGATCACCTGGCCGAGATCGGCCTGGGTGTAGCCGTGCTCGTCGATCAGCTGCTGATAACCGAGCGCTTCCTCGACCGCGTTGAGGTCGGTGCGCTGGACGTTTTCGATGATCGCCAGTTCGAGCGCGGTGCGATCGTTGACCTCGCGGATGATGACCGGGATCTCGGACAGCCCGGCGCGCTGCGCTGCACGCCAGCGCCGCTCGCCGGCGATGATCTCGTAGCGTCCGGCCTGTGTCGGCGAAGGCCGCGCCACCACCGGCTGGACGACGCCGTGTTCGCGGATCGACTGGGCAAGGTCGGTCAGCTCGGCGTCGCCGAAATGCCGGCGCGGATTTTTCGGGTTGGGGGTCAGGAACTCGATCGGCACCTTGCCGTCGGCGCTCATGCCCGGTTTTTCAGGTGCTACTGGGCGATCAATCTCGCCGATCAGCGCCGCCAGTCCGCGGCCCAGTCTCTTTCTCGAAAGGTCTTCGCTCATCTTTATTCCAGTTGGCTATTCCAAATCGTTTCGGTATCGAATCGGCTCTTGACTATGCATCCGGCCACATCAAGCGGCGCGTAACTTGCGCTCGCGGCGGATCACTTCCGATGCCAGTTGCAGATAGGCCTGGCTGCCCGAGCATTTCAAATCGTAGAGGATCGCCGGCTTGCCGTAGGACGGCGCCTCGGACACCCGCACATTGCGCGGGATGATGGTCTCGTAGACCTTGTCGCCCATATGCGCCCGCACATCCTGCACGACCTGGTTGGCGAGATTGTTGCGGCCGTCATACATGGTCAGCACGATGCCCTGGATGGTGAGATCCGGATTGATCGAGCGCCGCACCTGCTCGACCGTCTCCAGCAACTGGCTGAGGCCTTCGAGCGCGAAAAACTCGCATTGCAGCGGCACAAGAACGGAATCGGCCGCAGCCATTGAATTCAACGTCAAAAGGTTGAGCGATGGCGGGCAGTCGATCAGCACATAGCCAAAGGGTGCGCCGCGCTCGGTCGCAGCGCGCAGCGCGTTGCGCAGCTTGAGCACCCGGTCGGGCGCGGAGGCGATCTCCATTTCGATGCCGAGCAGATCGAGCGTCGACGGCACGATCGACAGGCCCGGCACGGCTGTGGGGATGGCCGCGGCTTCCAGCTCCAGCTCGCCGGTCAACACGTCATAGGACGACACCGTCCGGTCCTTGCGGTCGATGCCCAGACCGGTGCTGGCATTTCCCTGCGGATCGAGATCGACGATCAGCACCTTTTCGCCGATAGCAGCTAGCGCGGTCGCCAGATTGATGGCGGTCGTCGTCTTGCCGACACCGCCCTTCTGGTTGGCTACGGTGATGATTCGGGGGCCATTCTTCATCATGGGTTTATGCCAGAAATTCATTTTGGGCGCCAAATCGCCTGTCAGTGACGGATCAGACAGGTCGCAGGTTGGACAATTCCAGGATGACGCCGCCAACGTCGGTCATACTTGGATGTTCTACCAGATCGAAGGACCATCGGTGAACGCTTTCTTGCACTTCGGTGCGGTAATCCCGGCCTTTGTGGAACAGGCCGCGCGCGCCTGAAACCAGCCAGGGCGCCGACAGGTCCAGCAAGGTCGAAAGCGGAGCCAGCGCCCGCGCCGTGACGATTTGCGGCGTCGAAACCAGCGCATGGCTGTCATCGATGCGGCGCGCCACGACCCGCGCCGGCAGGCTGAACTGGCCGACGACGGTCTGCAGGAAGGATGCCTTTTTGCGATTGCTTTCAACCAGATCGATGCTGGCGCCGTCGCGCTCGGCCAGCAGGAACGCCATCACAAGGCCTGGAAACCCACCGCCCGAGCCGAGATCCACCCAGCGTGTGGCAACGGGTTCTATGCGCCCGAGTTGGGCGCTGTCCAGGATATGGCGCTGCCAGACATCGCCCGACGTGGATTGCGCCACCAGATTGATGCTGCGATTCCATTTCTGGAACATCTGCTCGAACGCCACCAGCCGATCGAATGTTTCACGTGAAACCGGGCCTGCCGCATCCTGCAGGCTCTCCAGGGACATAGAATTCACGCAACATCCTTTTGTAGGCGCTGGGCGCTCTCCGCATGGCGGACATGCGCGACAATGATCGCCAGCGCCGCCGGCGTCATGCCCTCCATGCGCTGGGCATCGGCTATGGAGCGCGGGCGCCGCGCCTGCATTTTCTGCTTCAGCTCGTTCGACAGACCCGGCACTCCGGCGAAATCGACCGTCTCGGGGATCAGCCGGCTCTCCTCATGCCGGATCTGCGCCACGTCGGTCTTCTGGCGGTCGAGATAGACAGAATACTTCGCTTCCGTCTCGAGGCGCTCCGCGGTCTTGCCTTCGATCGCCGCAAAGCGCGGATCGACGCCGGCCAGCCAAGCGACATCGACGTCGGGATAGGACAGCAATTCATAGCCGGACCGGCGCACGCCATCCCGGTTGATGTCCAGCCCGTGCCGCGCCGCCTCATTCGGCGTCATGGCGAGCGACTTCGCCAAATCCCGCGCCTCATCCAGGCTTTGCATGACCTGCCCGTAGCGCTGCATGCGCTGTGCCGAGGCGATGCCCAGTTTCGCCGCCAGAGGCGTCAGCCGCTCATCCGCATTGTCGGCGCGTAGCGACAGCCGGAACTCGGCGCGTGACGTGAACATCCGGTAGGGCTCTGCGATGCCGCGGCTGGTCAAATCGTCGACCATCACGCCGATGTACGCCTCGGTGCGGCTGAGCACGATTTGCTCGCTCCCCGCCGCCCGCCGCGCCGCATTGAGGCCTGCGAGCAGGCCTTGCCCGGCTGCTTCCTCATAGCCGGTCGTGCCGTTGATCTGCCCGGCGAGGAAGAGACCACCGATGCGCTTCGTCTCCAGCGTCTGATGCAGTTCGCGCGGATCGACATGATCATACTCGATGGCATAGCCGGGCTGCAGCATGATTGCGCGCTCCAGCCCCGGAATGGTTTTCAATATATCGAGC
>NZ_RZPQ01000233.1:0-7655 GCF_003999135.1 Mesorhizobium sp. M7A.F.Ca.CA.004.06.1.1
GCCGGTAAGCCTCGTCGCTGCCGCCTTTGAAGAGGGCGGCGCCCGCCACCAGCACGTCGGCGCCGGCAGCGGTGACCAGCGGCGCGGTTTCGGCTGAAACCCCGCCGTCGATCTCGATGCGGATCGGCCGGCCGCCGATGAGGGCCTTGACCCGCTTCACCTTGTCGACGATCGCCGGGATGAAGGCCTGGCCGCCGAAGCCCGGATTGACGGTCATGATCAGGATCAGGTCGAGCCGGTCGAGCACATATTCGACCACGCTTTCCGGCGTCGCCGGATTGAGCGACACACCGGCCTTCTTGCCGAGGTTCCTGATGGTCTGCAGCGAGCGGTCAAGATGCGGGCCGGCTTCGGCATGGACGGTCAAACCGTCGCAGCCGGCCTCGGCGAAAGCGGCCAGATAGGGGTCGGCCGGGGCAATCATCAGATGGCAGTCGAAGAAGGCCTCGGTGCGGTTGCGGATCGCCTTGATCACCGGCGGGCCAAAGGTGATGTTGGGCACGAAATGCCCGTCCATCACATCGAGATGGATCCAGTCGGCGCCGGCCGCCGCCACCGCTTCGACCTCATCGCCGAGTTTGGAAAAATCCGACGCCAGCACCGACGGTGCAATCAGGGTCTTTCTGCTCATGGATGCGGCCTTTCCGAGTGCCCTTCACGTTCGGCCACTCTATCGACTGCCTAATGCGCTCCGGCCGACTTGTCGAGGGCACGGGCGCGGCGGCTGCACGGCCGGAGGTGGCGTTGCGGCGTCCGCGATCCTGTCGCAGCCAATTTCCGCTTGCCTCGGAGCCATAAGAAAACCCGCCGGATTGCTCCGGCGGGTTTCTGGTCTGGCGTCGAGCAGATCGTTATTGCTGCTGGAGTTTCAGGATTCTGTCTGGAACCGGATCCTGCTGCTGTTCGACCTGCGGCCTGCGCCGTGGCAGTACCTGCTGCAGCAGCAGGCCGGGGTTGAGCTCCAGCGACGGTTGCCCGCGGAGCGGCCGGCAGTTCGGATAGCGTCCGATCGTACCTTCCGGGCAGCGCCGCCTGATGATCGGCTGGCACTGGCCGTTGATCATCTGCGAGCCCGGTGCGCATTCCACCTCTTGCCTGGGCTTGCGGCATGCGCCGTTGATCACCTGCGTCCCACGCGGACAGACACACTCGCCACGCTTGTTGTGGACCTGGCCGCGTATGTCGCATTGCTCCTGCGTCGGTTGCTTGCGCCGGCACGCATTGCCCCGCACCTCGGTACCCCTCGGGCAGACACAATTGCCCTTTGCGTCATGGACCTGGCCACGGATCGTGCATTGCTCAGGCTTCGGCCGAATCGGGCGGCAGGCTCCGTTTCTGACCTCGGTACCCCTTGGGCAGACACAATCGCCGTCGGCGTCGTGAACCTGACCACGGATCGTGCACTGCTCGGGCTTTGGCCGCATCGGACGGCAGGCGCCATTGCGCACCTCGGTCCCTCTCGGGCAGACACAATCGCCATCGGCATCGTGGACCTGGCCACGGATGGTGCACTGCTCAGGCTTCGGCTGGATCGGGCGGCAGGCATTGCCCCGGATTTCGGTCCCCCTGGGGCAGACACAATCGCCATCGGCATTGTGGACCTGGCCACGGACGGTGCACTGTTCGGGCTTGTCGGTCCTGACACATCTGCCGTTCTCAAGCCCGGTTCCGCGTGGGCAGACGCAACGTCCGTCCTCGGTGCGGATCTGGCCTTCGAGCAGCACGCAGCGCTTCGGTTGCTCCGGCTTCGGCACGATACCGCCGCCCGGCGAGCACTGGCCGTTGCGATAGGTGGTGCCTTCCGGGCAAACGCAGCGGCCGGCATCGTTCATGACGAAGCCTTGCGAGCATTCCTTCTTCGTCTCCTGGCTGATGGTGAAGGGATGGCAGGCATAGGCCTTGCCGCGATCGCCCTGCACATTGGCCTGATCGCCGCCAAGCACGTCGCCACCGCCTTGCACCCGTGTGTCGGGAGAGAGCACGCCGACGCAGTTCTGGCCGCTGACATTGCCCTGCAGATTGGCCAGACGACCGTCGTCGGGAATGACCACGGTGACATGATGCACCCGGCTTTCGCCGGCGCCGAGCGACAAATTGGCAATGCAGGACGCAGGCAAGGTTGCCGGTTCCGGCGAGCAGCCGAAGGGCGGATCGATCGACGTGATCTCAACGCCTTCCAGCCTGCCGAGACCCTCCACGCCGATCGCATCGCCAATGCGGACCGGCCCGGAGAAGGCGGTCGCTCCGTCATTGGTGACGGTGATCTCGAACGAGCAGGGTTGGCCGAGCCTGCATTCGCGGTCGCCGGTCTTTTCGACACGGATGGTCGAGGCGCCGCCTCCCTTGGCGCAGGCCTGGCCAAAGGGATAGACGACGTCGTCGCCCGGCGCCGGCCCATAGGAGCCGCGCGCGCAGTTTTCGAACGCGCCATTGGCCGAAACCGTCACGTCGAAGTGGCGGCTGGTTCCAGGTGTCATGACGGCACCGGGAATCTGGCACGACAGCGCGTTGGCCGGAACCGGTCCGCACGCCCATTCCGCACCGTCAGGGGTGACGGTCTGGATCTGGACAGGCGCGCCGCCGGCCACCAGCGTGGCGGCATCGTTGACCCGCACCGGACCGGTGGGGGCAGCGGTGCCAAGGCTGATGACGGTGATGCGGCAAGAGATCAGCGCGGCACCGGCGAGCGAGCCGTTGCAGACCTTGGTGATGCGCAGGGTCGGCTTGCCGCCATTGGGATGGCGGAAGCGTTCCTTGGCGCAGGCCTTGTTGTTGGTGAGGTCGTTTTCGCCGGGGATGGGCTTCACCGTCGCGCAATTCTCGACAATGTCCGACTGATAGCCGGCCGGCATGACCGCCTTGACGACGATCGGCGTCGAGCCGCCCGGAGGCAGCGAGATCCCCGCATGGTCGCAGCGGAACAGGCCGGGACCTGTCGGTACGCAGGTCCATGGCGGGCTTGGGCCGAAGGTCGAGGAGGCCGGCGCGCCGGCCGGGTAGCTGTCGATCACCGTCAGCGGCCCGTTATAAGTCGATGTGCCGTTGTTGATGATGTCGATCACGAAGTGGCAGATGCCGTCGGCCGTGCAGACCGGGACGCGGGCACGCTTCTTCAGGATCAGGTCGACCTTCTTCTCGACCGGCGGCCGGCAGTCGCGGTCACGATCGCCACGCCGGCAGATCGGGATCGAGGCGCAGCCGCGATCGTTCGACTGGCTGCCGAACAGCGGCTTGCCGCTGGCGCCGTAATTATAGGTGGCGCAGTTACGCAAGACGCTGCCTTGCCAGCCTCCGGCCGGCTTGAAGCCGAGCTTGAGGTTGACGGAGGCCCCCGGATTGAGCGTGGTTACTGGGTAGGTGCAAATCATCGGGGTGGCGCCGGGTATGCAGACCCAGGGCGGATTGGGTCCTGAATCGAGCGTCGATCCGGCCGGCAGCGTCACCTCGTCGAGCACGATCTTGCCGTGGTAGGCACCGGTGCCGACATTGGTGACCCTGATGGTGAAGTCGCAGCCGCCACCCATCGTGCAACGCGTCACGTCGGCGCGTTTCTCGACCTTGAGGTCCGGCTCCTTGTCCTTGGGCGGGCACCTCTGGTCACGCGGGATGACGATGTCGATCGTCTGCGTGCAGCAAAGGCCCCAGCCTTCCTTCGGACCGGCATAGGTTTCGATGCCGGTGACGATGAGGTGGATGACGTCGCCGGGCGATGCGCCGACGATCTTCCAGTTGAGCACACCGCCGCCCGCCGGCACCAACTGGGTGTCGGGGATGATGGTGACGCCTGATGTGGTCGTCGACACCTGCACCCACTTGCCGCCCATCTCCGGGCCGACCGGCATGTGGTAGATGAAGGCGCCGCCGCCGGGCACGCAGTCCACCGTGCCGCGTTCCACCTTGAAGCATTCCCGGTCGGGAGGCGGTGGCCGCTTATCACAGTTGGTGAGGTCGATCTTGATCGAGGTCTTGGCCCCGGTCTTGTAGTTGCCATCGTCGGGCTTGCCCGGATCCTGCGACGGGATGATGGTCCCGGGGCCGGCTCCGTTGCTGACCTTGATCACACCCTGGTTGTCGATCACGGTCGGCGAAGGAAACGCCGCATGGTCGATCTTGGCCGTGATCTGGAAGTTGATGACGCGTTCATTGGCGGCACCGGCGCCGTCGAGATCAGCGGCGGAGAGCCGGAAATTGGACACCGTTGCCGTGTCGTTCGGACCGGCCGAGGTGCTGATCGAAACGCCGGGCAATGGTCCGCCCGAAGCGTCCGTGCCGTCGCCCGACACATTCGCGCTGACGATCGAAAGGCCGTGTGGAAGCTGGTCCTTGAACTCGATCTTGAGCGTTTTCAGCAAGGCTGTCAGGTCGGCGAAGGCTTGCGCATCGCCGCGCAGGCCAAAGCTCAGGGAGTAGACGACATAGTCGCAGCTCCGCTGGGTGCCTTTCTTGGTGAAGAAGGGCACCGCCCGCTCCGGCCTCGGATTGACGATCTTCGAATTGTCGAGATCGAGCCTCAGTTCCGGGGTGATCGGGGCGGCGTCTTCCGCGTGGCTTGCCACAGGGGTGAACATGGCGACCGCGATACCGGCCGCCATCAGCCAGCGCGCGCCGCGCCTGGCGTATGACAGGGGTTTCATGATCGTCTCCATGACTGTGGATTGCGAGCTCGTCGTGAGCGGGGAGAGTGCGAGATTTTTCATCTTCCCCTCCTCAACGTTCGCAGCTGACGGCTGGGGTTCGGAGCGGCAAGATCATCTTGCAGCAAGGGTAGTAGCCACCCTTGTCCTTG
This sequence comes from Mesorhizobium sp. M7A.F.Ca.CA.004.06.1.1, assembly GCF_003999135.1. Classification (NCBI taxonomy): domain Bacteria; kingdom Pseudomonadati; phylum Pseudomonadota; class Alphaproteobacteria; order Hyphomicrobiales; family Phyllobacteriaceae; genus Mesorhizobium; species Mesorhizobium sp. M7A.F.Ca.CA.004.06.1.1. The sequence goes on from NZ_RZPQ01000233.1 coordinate 4,787, forward strand.
TCGGACTTCCTGTAGAAGCAAAGTCCAACATCCACTCTGTCGCCCGGATAGTGGCCGGTGATGTCGACCGTGTAAGGCTTGCCGGGCGCATGCGACTGGGATGATGTCACCCCGACGCCTGGCGTCCTGGACTTTGTCTCATTCGAAGGTTGGGCCTTGATCGAATCGCCGCCGAAGCCGGCGTGGTCATGGAGATAGAGATCGGCCTGGAGGCCGCGAGGCGTACAGTAATACCTGATATCCTCGACATCGATGCACGGAGGCAGGTTGCCGGGTGGTGGGAAATCCGGCGGGTAGAAGGGGGGCAGGTAGCCGCCCGGGATTTCCTCGTAATAGCCGGCGCGGCCCTCGCAAGGATGCCAGACGGCAACGTCGCCGACATGGCCCTCGACCTCCGGATCTTCGAAATAACCGTCGAAGTCGACGAACCAGGAGCCGAAGGGCGGCACGTTGGCCGGCTTGACCAGCTCTTTCGGCGTGATCTGGACGCCATGCACGGCCAGCGGCCCGCCGGCGGCGAGCTGTTCGGCGAGTGAAGGATTGTCGCGCAGCTTGTCGCCTGACTTGACCAGCGTCTGCGTGCAGACCGATGTGTCGAGATTGCCGTCGGAATCATAACCATATTGCAGGTCGAGACCGCCGGCGGCCTGCCGGTTGCCCTGCGGGAAACCGACCGCATATTCCTGCGGCACTTCGACCCAGACCGATTCCGTCTCCGGATCGTCCGGGTTCTCTCGGAAGTAGCGGATGACCTCGCCTTTGCCGGAATCGGCGAATTGGCTGTAATCGTAGCGGTTCTCGACTGGGCCGCGCTGGGCCAGGTACATGAAGCCGCTATTGTCGAAGGCGATGTCGGTGACGGCGTAGTCCTTGTCGGCCTTGACCGTCAGTTCCCAGCGCGGGTCGCCGACAAAACTGCCGTCGCGGGCGATGCCCACCGACCAGATTTCCGACTTTTCGCCGACCGAGTAGTAGAGCCGGCCGCCATGGTAGGAGACGCCCCAGACGCGGCGCTCGTCCTGCGTGTAGCCCCAGCTGTCGGGGTCTTCGCTGTCGAAGGTCGCTCCCTTTATGTCCATCACCGAACCGTCGTCGGCGACTGGAGCAAGCCCATGCGCGGGACGGCCGGCAACGCCGTGATCGAAGCTGTCGATCAGCCTGCCTTCGGCATCGATGCGATGGATCAGGCCGGTATCGAGATCGGACGCGAAGAACTCGCGATGAGTGGCGTCGAATGTGAGATTGCCGATGCCGGGACCGCTGTTGGTGTCGATGTCGGCGAATTTGGAGACCTGGCCGGTGATGCCGTCGATCTTCCAGACGGTGCCCGGCCCGCCGCCGTTTTCGGTGCCGAACTGGCCATCCATGAAGATGGCGCCGGCAGCGCCGCGGCGCTGCCGCTCGGGGCGGCCGTCATCGTCGGCGTCCGGGGTGACGATACGGATGCCGTGCAGCGAGGTGGCGCCGGCATAGAGATTGGGAATGCCCGTCGGAACGCCGTCGCGCACGCCGTCATCGTAGGTGACGCCGAACACCTGGCCGACCTGCTCCGCCGTCACCTCGAAGGGCGGTGGCGTGTTGACGAGCTGGCCGGTGGCTGGTCCGCCCAGTTGCGAGACGTCGAAGACGCGCAAGGTGGCGCGCGTGGTGTCGATGAAGGTTTCGTCGACCGGATCGACGCCGGGCGGCAGTCCCTCTTTTTCGGAATCAGGGGGGTCGAAATTGGGAATGATGGTGCCGGAAAATCCGGTCACCGCCATCGAACCGGGATAGATGATCCGGGTTTCCTGCGCCTGCGCGGCGCCCAGCCACAGGCCGAGTGCCAGCAACCCGCCTGGATGCACAGCGCGGCGCAAGCCGCCAGCAAGAGACGACACAAACGAGCCGCGGATGCGAGACATGACACTACCCCCCGTAGTCGACGGGAGAACGTCGGGTCTGGCCGCGCAAATCAGGGCAAGGCGCGGCGGTCCGGCTCGTTCTTCCCTGATCGAATTGTCTGCTTTCCTCAAGATGACGATACGCCTGCTCTTACGCAGGGTCAACGGAATCAACAGAAAGCCCAGCGCATCGACCTCGTCCCGAAGGCGGTGGTCGCGCCGAGCTCCTGTTGTTCCCGGAGACCTGGGAGTCTCTGGGTTATTGGTCATGGGGGCTTCCTTTCCGGGCCGCACCATGCGGCACCTGGAGATCAGTCGCAGGCGGAGGTGGAAAGGTTCATGGAAGCCTTGCGCAGAATGCTTGCGCGCGATGCCGCCTGTTCTTATATACGCGCCAAGCCGTTCGGCGCCGGAATGCCGGTTGCCGGAACGGGATTTCTTGTGAACAGGGGCTTTCGTCGGAACGCCTGTACGGGTCCTGATAGCCTGCTTAGCGGAGAGACTAGAAAAATGGCAAAAGTAATCGGTATCGATCTCGGCACCACCAACTCGTGTATCGCCATCATGGATGGCAAGGAGCCCAAGGTGATCGAGAATGCGGAAGGCGCGCGCACGACGCCTTCCATCGTCGCCATTTCGGGCGACGACGAACGTCTGGTCGGCCAGCCGGCCAAGCGCCAGGCGGTCACCAATCCTGAAAACACCATCTTCGCGGTCAAGCGCCTGATCGGCCGCCGCTATGACGATCCGGTGACGGAGAAGGACAAGAAGCTTGTCCCCTACAAGATCGTCAAGGGCGACAATGGCGATGCCTGGGTCGAAGCCGGCGGCAGGAAGCAGTCGCCCTCGCAGATTTCGGCCATGATCCTGCAGAAGATGAAGGAGACGGCGGAAGCCTATCTCGGGGAAAAGGTCGAGAAAGCGGTCATCACCGTTCCAGCCTATTTCAACGACGCCCAGCGCCAGGCGACCAAGGATGCCGGCAAGAT